>JBEVDE010000101.1:0-5384 GCA_040514175.1 Allosphingosinicella sp.
CTTGCCGCCGTCGCCATGGGCAAGACTCTGCCGCAGCCTCGGATCAACGCTCCCGCCGAGGCGGCGGAGGTCCACGATTCGGAAGCCCCGGCCCGCGCCGCCGCGCTCAAGGCCGCCGCCGCCGAGGCCGTTCACGATCGCGCCTTGCCCTCCTCGGCGCTGGTGATCGCCCGGGTCCGCGCCGAGCAGGGGATCCGCCCGGCGCTCCGCCTCGCTCCGGCGCCCCGAAGCGAATCCGGCGCGCCCCGAAGCCGCAAGGCCCGCCCCGCCCCTCGGGCCCGCACCGAGCCGCGCAAGGAAAGCGATTTCCTCGAGCGCCAGGGCTATATTTACTGAGATCCTTCCCATCGAAGATAGGGAGGGGGACCAGGCGAAGCCTGGTGGAGGGGTAGCTGGCGCAGGCTTGAGCGGATCCCTCGCGAAACCCCGGATTCGGTGGCTTCTACCCCTCCACCACCTTTCAGGTGGTCCCCCTCCCCACGGCTTCGCCGCGGGGAGGATCGAGGGGTTCTACCCCCTGCACGGCACCGCGCAGGGCTTCTGCGGCTCGCCCCGGTTCTTGCGCCGGACCCGGTCCTCGCCGGCGGCGCGCTCGACCTGCTCTTTCAGCCCGCTCTTTTCCTTCCGATAGCCTTTGGCTCCCAGGCAGTCATAGGCGTTGAGCAGGGCCGCGATCGGGTCCATCCAATATTTATGATTGGCCTCGCGGGTGCACAGATCGACGTCGACCTGCTGCTCGGCCAAAGTCTTGGTCGGGTGCGACACCTGCGCCGTGCAGGCCGCGACGGCGAGGGCGAGCAGGGCAAGCGGTACGAGCTTCATGGCGGCCCTTCTTGCATCCGGCGGCCCGGATCGCAAATTGGGGGCATGAAACGCGCCGCGGCCGCTCTCGCCTTCAGCCTCCTCCTGGCCGCCTGCAACAGCTCGCGCCCGCCTTGGGCGGACGGCCGCATGGTGACCGAGGAACGCCGCCGCGACGGCGGCGCCCAGGATCTCGCCCGGCTCGAGCCGCGCCTGCTCGCCCTCCACAATCGCGAGCGCCGGGCGACCGGGGCGGCGCCGCTCGTCTGGGACGCCGCCCTCGCCGCCGCCGCCGCCGCCTACGGGCCGGCGCTCGACCGGCTCGGCAAGCTCGCCCACTCGCCCCCCGCGACTCGCCTCGGCCAGGGCGAGAATCTGTGGATGGGAAGCCGCGGCGCCTACGACCTCGAAGAGATGGCGGGGAGCTGGGCGGACGAGAAGAGCCTGTTCAGGCCCGGAGTCTTTCCCGCGGTCAGCACGAGCCGCAACTGGAGCGACGTCGGCCATTACACGCAGATGATCTGGAAGGGCACGACCCGGCTCGGCTGCGCCGTCCACAAGGGCCGGGACTGGGATTATCTGATCTGCCGCTATTCGCCGCCGGGCAATGTCGTCGGGCAGAGGATGCCTTAAATCCTCACCATCGCCAGATGGGGAGGGGGACCGCCCGAAGGGTGGTGGAGGGGTAGGTGGCACTGGCTTATGCCGTCTCGCTCCGTATCCTCGGCTTCCGCGGCAGCTACCCCTCCACCATGCTTCGCATGGTCCCACTCCCCACCGCTTTGCGGCGGGGAGGACTAGGCTTCGCCGCCGGCCTTGCCTATCAAGCTTCCGACAATAGGGGAGGGGCGCTTCATGAACCTGTTCGCGCGCAAGGCGGTCGTCGCCGACGAGGATATGGCGCCGGAGCATCGGCTCCACCGGAGCCTCGGCTGGCCGCACCTGATCGCGCTCGGGGTCGGCGCCATCGTCGGCACCGGAATCCTGACCCTGACCGGGGTCGGCGCCGCCAAGGCCGGCCCGGCCGTCATCCTCTCCTTCGCCATCGCCGGCCTGATCTGCGCCTGCGCCGCCTTGGCTTATGCCGAGATGGCGACGATGATCCCCGCCTCCGGGAGCGCTTATACCTATTCCTATGTCGTCATCGGCGAGCTGATCGCCTGGATCATCGGCTGGAGCCTGATCCTCGAATATTCGCTGGTGGTGAGCGCGGTCGCGGTCGGCTGGTCGGGCTATGCCGCCGGCTTCATGGCCAGCGTCGGCGCCGCCTTGCCCGAAGCCCTGGTGAAGGGGCCGGAGCTGGGCGGCATCCTCAACCTGCCGGCGATCTTCATCATCGCGCTCGTCGCCGGCCTGCTCATCTACGGAACGAGGGAGAGCGCGACCCTGAACGCCGTCCTCGTGATCGTGAAGGTGGTCGCGCTCATCGTCTTCGTCGCGGTGACCTTGCCCTATTTCGATCCGGCCCATTTCGAGCCGTTCAGCCCCTACGGCTTCCCCAAGACGGTCGGCGCCGACGGAGTCGAGCGCGGAGTGATGGCCGCCGCCGCCATCATCTTCTTCGCTTTCTACGGCTTCGACGCGATCGCCACCGCGGCCGAGGAGGCCAAGGACCCCGGCCGCGACCTCGCCATCGGCATCGTCGGCTCGATGGTGGTGTGCGTGATCATCTACATGGCGGTGGCCGGCGCCGCGATCGGGGCGCTCGCCTACACCCGTTTCGCCGACAGCCCCGAGCCGCTCGCCTTGATCCTGCGCGAGCTCGGCCGGGAATGGCCCGCCCGCTATCTCGCGGCCTCGGCCGTCATCGCCCTGCCGACGGTGATCCTCGCCTTCTTCTACGGCCAGAGCCGGATCTTCTTCGTCATGGCCCGCGACGGCCTGCTTCCGCGCAGCCTCGCCCGGGTGTCGGGCCGCGGCTCGCCGGTCAGGATCACCTTGTTCACGGCGGTGATCGTCGCCGCGCTCGCCGGCATCGTCCCGCTCGCCGAGCTCGCCGCCCTCGCCAATGCCGGGACCCTGACCGCCTTCATCGCGGTCTGCGTCTGCATGCTGATCATGCGCCACCGCGCGCCCGACGCGCCGCGCAGGTTTCGCACCCCTCTGCCCTGGCTGGTCGGGATCTTCGGAATCCTCGGCTGCCTCTATCTGCTCTACAGCCTGCCTTGGGCGACCCAGCGCTATTTTCTCATCGCCCACGTCGTCGGCCTGGTCATCTATTTCGCCTACGGCGCGAGGCGGAGCGTCGCCTCGCACGGCTAGATTCTGTTTCGCCGCGAAAGGCCGGGATCCAGTCCGCGGTTTGTGCCGCTGGGCCCCGGCTTTCGCCGGGGAACAGATGGCTCAGGCCGGGGCGAACTCGCCGCTGGCCTCATCGAGCCAATGCAGCACTCCGTCGGCGATGGCGAAATAGGCGCCGTGGAGCTTCAGGCGCCCGTCCGCCTCGCGCTCGCTGACCCAGGGGAAGGTGCGCAGATTGGCGAGGCTGACCCGCACTCCTTCGAGCTCCATCGCCCGGAAATCCTCGCCATGGCTTGCGCGCACTTTGTCGCGCGCCTCGCGAAGCAGCTCGATCCAGTCGGCGATGAAATGGCCCTCGCCATGGGCGGCGTCGTCGAACTGGCCGGTCAGGGCCGCCGCACAGCCGCCGCAATAGCCGTGGCCCATCACCACCACCTCCTCGACCTGGAGCTGGGTGACGGCGAATTCGAGCGCCGCCGAGACCCCGTGATGGCCGCCCGTCGTCTCGTAGGGCGGAACCAGAGCGGCGACGTTCCTGACCACGAACATCTCGCCCGGCCCGGAATCGAAGATCTGGGTCGGATCGACCCGGCTGTCCGAGCAGGCGATCACCATCACGCACGGGCTCTGACCCTCGGCCAGCTTCGACCAGCGCTCCCGCTCCCGCGCCCAGCCGGTTTCGCGGAAGCGGCGATAGCCTTCAATGAGGTCGGTGATTGCGGCCAAGCTGGCGTCTCCCAATCCGTTCGGACCGGCGGATAGCCGGGCTGCACGGAGTGGTGCAAGCGTTCCAAACGCGCTAAACCGGTCGAAATTCCGGGAGGGTCCGATGGCCTGCGCGAAGTTTACCAAGAAGAATGACTCGATCGAGATCCGCCTGCCGGACGAGATGAAGGCGGCGTTCAGGGAAAAGTGCCGGCGGGAGGGGCGCACGGCCAGCGACGCGGTGCGGACCTTCATCGACGAGCAGCTCGAACCGCGAAGCACCGCTCGCCGGCGGCGCAGGTCGCTCTTGCGCATCGGAGCCGCCGTGGCGGTAGGAGCCGTTCTGGGCGGCGGCATAGCGGCGCCGTCCATTGCCGCCTCGGCCGACAGCACGCTGTCCGCTTTCCATGATCTCGACCGGGACCGGGACGGCAGGCTCAGCTACGAGGAATTCCGTTCCCGATAGGGGGGTGGACCTCTGCCCGGACACGTTTTCGGCCTGTCCGGACACGAGTTTGCTGGCGCGCCGGGGCGCGAACGGCTTGACCGGGGGCATGACCGACAGCCCCAAAGCCAAAGCGCGGACGAACTGGCTCGCCGAGATACGCAGCCTGGCGATCCTGGCCCTCTTCGTCATCGGCCTCCACAGCCTGATCGCGAAGCCTTTCTATATTCCCTCGGAATCGATGATGCCGGGACTGCAGGTCGGCGACCGCCTCCTGGTCAGCAAATATCCTTATGGCTGGTCCTATGCCTCGCCGAGCTTCCACCTTCTGCCCTTCATCAAGGGCCGGTTGTTCGGCGCCATGCCCGAGCGGGGAGACGTCGTGGTCCTGTCGCGACCCGACGAGGGACGAACCGACGACCTCATCAAGCGGGTCGTCGGCCTGCCTGGCGACACGGTGCGGATGGTGAAGGGCCGGCTTTGGCTCAACGGAAAGGCCGTTCCGACACGCGACCTGGGCGAGCGCCTGGTGCGCGCCGACGCGAATCTGCGTTGCGACGGCCGAGAGGCGGCGAAGTCTTGCCGCCTGCACGTGCTGAGGGAAACGCTGCCTGGAGGACGCTCCTACGACGTCCTCGACCTCTATCCGAGCCGTCTGGACGACACCCCGGCCTATCGCGTCCCGGCAGGACATGTCTTCCTGATGGGCGACAATCGCGACAACAGCGCCGACAGCCGGGTGCCGCTGGCCGCTGGCGGACTGGGCGGAGCCGTTCCTGTCGAGAATGTCGAGGGCAGGGCCGAGTTCATCACCTTCTCGCTCAAGGGCGAGGCGGGCTGGAACCCGCTGACCTGGTTCCCGAACTTCCGGACCGATCGCTCGGGCGCCTCGCTGAGGCCGGAGGCGTAACTCGCCGGCTTGTTGTTAAGAGGGGCCGGCATCGCTATCTGGCCCGCATGAGCGAAGCAGCCGCACCGATCGCCGTTCCGAAGATTCGCAAGCCCGACTGGATCCGGGTCAAGGCGCCGACCAGCACCGGATTCGCCGAGACCCGCAAGCTGATGCGCAGTCTGAACCTCGCCACCGTCTGCGAGGAGGCGGCTTGCCCCAATATCGGCGAATGCTGGACCAAGAAGCACGCCACGGTGATGATCCTGGGGGACACCTGCACCCGTGCCTGCGCCTTCTGCA
>JBEVDE010000108.1:0-4185 GCA_040514175.1 Allosphingosinicella sp.
ATGGGCCTGATGCTCGCCGATCCCATCGTCGCGATGATCAAGGTCGCGCTGGAGCAGAAATCGAAGGACGACGTGGAAGACGGCGAGGGTGTCACCTCATAAATTCCTCCCCTGCATTCGCAGGGGAGGGGGACCATGCGAAGCATGGTGGAGGGGCCTTGCCGACTCTAAAGAAGAACCCCTCCACCGTGCTTCGCGCGGTCCCCCTCCTCCGGAACACCGGGGGAGGATGTTAGCCTTTACTGGGCGCCCGCCGGCGGTGCGCCCTCGGGGCCGCCCGGGGCGCCGCCCTGCATCTGCTGCATTTGCTGCATCTGCTGGAGCTGCTGCATGCGCTGCATCTCCATGTAGCGCGGGCCCGCGCCCGGCTCGACCTGGAGAACGTCGATCTCGAAGACGAGGCTGTCGTTCTTGGTGAACGGAGCGCCCGGGGGAATCGGGTCGGGCGCGTGGGTGCCGGGCGGGAGGGTGAGGATGTAGGAGCCGCCGGGGCGCATGTGCTGGAGGCCTTCGCCGAAGCCGGGATAGACGCCCTGGGTGGTGGTGACGAAGGGCTGGCCGGTCTGGCGGCTGTCCTCGACCACCGGGGCGTCGAGGCTCTTGGCGTGGAGCTTGTAGTGGAGCGCGACGACGTCCTGGTCGGTGATCTTCGCGCCCGAGCCGGCGGCGAGCGTCCGGATGGCGACCCCGCTTCCGGTCTTGACCGTCTGGAAGGCGCTCGTGCCCCACCAGGCGAAAGCCGCGGCCAGCAGTACGAGCAGAACGAGCGCGATCCACAGCTTGGCGACCGAGCCCTTCTTCAGGGGATGCAGAGGTACGGCGGTGACGGACATTCTTTATCCCCGAAATGACGAAGGGCGGCGATACATCGCCGCCCTCTCATCGTGCAAGCGCCGCTTTCGCGGCCGGGCTCGAGGCCTAGCGGGCGGCCCCGCCGCCGTCGCGCTCGGCGCGCTTGCGCTCGAGCTTGCGGGCGCGGCGGATGGCGGCGGCGCGCTCACGGGCGCGCTTCTCCGACGGCTTCTCGTAATGACGCCTGAGCTTCATCTCGCGATAGACGCCCTCGCGCTGCAGCTTCTTCTTGAGCGCCCGCAGCGCCTGGTCGACATTGTTGTCGCGAACGATGATTTGCATAAAGGCCCGTCACTCTCCGTCGAAAAGCATTTCCTGAGCAACCCCTTAGGCCGCCCTTTGCGGAAACGCCGATAGCATAAAAATCGGTTCGTCGCGAGAGCTCTCCCGCGCCGTCACGCCGGGGCCGTTAGCAGGGGTGGCGGCGGGTTTCAAGTCACGCCTTGCGGATGACGGCGCCGACGGCGGCGACGCGCTCGACCTCCTCGTAACCCGCCCCGCCCAGCAGCTCGCCGAAAATGTCGGGATCGATCTCGGCATAGTCCAGGGCGAAGCCGAGCCCCGGCAGCGCCGCGGCCAGCGCCTCCCGCAGGCCGTCGCGTCCCGCCACGATGGCGCTCCCCGTATAGAGCAGGACCGCTCCGCCGGGCTCGACCCGGCGGGCGGCGGCGAGGGTCCAGTCGAGGGAGATCCGGGCGCCGTGCATATCGCCACCGTCGCGATAGAGGCGCTTCGCCGGGTCTAGGACGAAAGGCGGGTTGGCGACGACGAGGTCGATCGGGCCTTCGATCCCGTCGAGGCTGCTCGTCTCGACCGTCTCCAGCTCCACGCCCGCGTGGCGCGCGCCGATTCGGGCGAAGCGCAGGGCGAGCGGATTGATGTCGGTGGCGGTGAGGCGGGCGCCGGGCAGCGACGCCGCCGCCATGATCGCCCCGACTCCGCTGCCGGCGCCGATGTCGACGAGGCGGCGCGTCGCATCGAGGCGGGGAATCGCGGCCTGGAGGAAGCGGACGTAGCGATAGCTGTCGGGACCGAAGAAGACGGAATCGGCCTCGTCGGTCGGGTAGGCGGAATGGAGGAACAGGCGGCCGTCCACCGAGGCGACCCGGACCCGGCTCCTCGCCAGCCGGCCGTCGCTCGCGACCATCCCGCTTCGCTCCAGCGCCGAGCGGACCGGCGCCGGCAGAAGCCCGTCCTCGAACGGCAGGTTCCACCCGAAGACATCGCGAAGATCCCGGGCGATCCGGCCGGAGCCGCGCTCGATCACCCGGCGATGGGTTTCGGGCGTGACGGTGACGAATCGATAGTCCAGGGCGCTCAGGGCGCGGAGAAGGTCGGCCAGCCCGTCGTCGGCGCCGGTCACGGCGCGCCGCGCGCCAGGGGCATGGTCAAGCAGTGAACGCCGCCGCCGCAGCGGACGAACTGGTCGATCTCGACCTCGATCACCTCATGTCCGCGCCGCCGAAGCGTCCGGTTGATCCTCGTGTCGCCGGCGGGCGCCACCACCTTGCCGCCGCCGAGGCTGAGCAGATTGGCCTCGAGGCGATCGACCTCGCCGGGCGTGGCCGGGAGCAGCTCGATGCCGAGACCGGCCATCGTCCGGGCGAATCCGGGCTCGAGCGTCTCCAGGCAGGCCACGGCGCAATCGCTCGACACCAAGGTGAACTGGGTGTCGAGGTGAAGGTAGCGCGGGTCGATCCGGGTATGGAGCGCCCGCCAGCCGCCTCGCTCGAAGATCCGGCCGAGCGCCCGGGCGCCGGCTTCGTCGGTGCGCTCGCCGGAAACCCCGATCATCACCAGGCCCGGCCGAAGCAGGCAGACGTCGCCGCCCTCGACCCGGCCGTCGTCGACCGCGCCGAGCGACTCGACTCCAAGGGCGCGCAAGGCGGCGGCCAGATGCGCCGGTTCGCCGCGGCGGTGCGGCTCCGACGGGCGCAGCTCGACCAGACCCCAGGGCGTCATGAGCACGCTGTCGCGGGTGAAGGCGAGATCGGCCAGCCCCGGCTTCGGCGGGACGAGATGACACTCGACTCCCTCGGCCTCGAGCCTCGCCACCAAAGCGCGATGCTGGGCTCCGGCGCTCACCGGGCAGGACGAAAGGCCGAGCGCGAGACTTTCCCGAGTGACGGCATTGCACGGCACCATGGCCAGATGCGTCGGCGCGCTCAGAAGGACGTCGGTCAGTCGTCCGGTCTCCGAATCGGCGCCCCGGCGCCGGGGACTTGGTCGTTCGATCGATCGTTCGGTCGCGCCGGCCCCGGCGAAGGCCGAGCCGAGCGGCATCACCACAGCTCCGAGCGATAGCGCTCGAAGCAGCGGGCGCCGCAATGGAGCCGCATCAGGGCGCCTTCGGCGATGGCGGTCGCCCGGCGCGGATCCTCCTCGACCAGCGGCCTCAGCGCCTCGCGATTCCAGGCCTCGCTATGCTTGACGTCGAGCACGGCGTGGAGATCGAAATAACGGCGCTCCACGGGGCTGAAGCCGAGCCTGCGAAGCCCGGCCGCCGTGGCGGCGGAGCGATCTGGAGCGGTCAGCTCGATCACGCCCAGGGCGCCGACCGAGTGCCAGGCGTAGCGCCGGCTGGTCGCCATCCCCGTCATCGCATTGGCGAGGGCGAGACTCTCCCAGACGGTTGCGTCGATCGACGCTTCCAGCTCGAGCGTCTCGATCAGCACGTCGAGCATCGGCCCGTGCATGCCCTTCGGGTTGCCGCGGCCCATCTCGTCCCAATAATTGCGCGCGAACTCCAGCTTGGCTCGGGCCGGCATTCGGATCTGGGTGTAGGACAGCAGATCCTCGAACCCCGCTTCGCCCGCCGCCTCCTGACCGAGGAACCAGCGCATCTGGTCCCGGTCCGCCGCTTCGGCGAGCCAGGGGAAGAGCGGATCGTTCTGGCCGGGACCGGAGTCGCGAAGCGATTCGAACCAGGCGATGAAGCCGTCCGGATCGGCAGGAACGCCGGCGGCTTGCGCAAGCACGTCGGCGCGCAGCGCATCGAGGAACTCGCCCTCCTGGCGGCGCATCCGGAAGTCGCGCTCTTCGGCGCCCGGCCAGCCTTCATCGGGAAAGCCGGGCGCGAGCCGGGCGCGGTTCCAGCGGGCGAGGCCGCGCTGGAAGGCGTCATTGCAGAAAGGGTGCGCGCGGCCGGGAGCCGCGTCGGCGAGAAAGATGGTGGCCAAGCTCGTGCCTTTTGAAGGGAGGGTGTTTGGCCATTCAACAGTTCCGGCGCGCCAATGTTCCACTTAACCCATGTTAGCAACGACTTAACGTAAAAGCCGGGTCTGCCTCACGGGTCCAGATCCTTGAACTCGGGCACCTGCTTGCTCAGCCGGC
>JBEVDE010000044.1:0-3895 GCA_040514175.1 Allosphingosinicella sp.
AGCATGATGCTCGCCTTCTTCGGGCTGATGACCTCGATCTGGGCCGAGAAGTTCGACCATGCCGCGGCGGTGACCAATTTCGTGGTCGCGCCGCTCTCCCTGCTGTCGGGCACCTTCTATTCGATCGACAGCCTCGCCCCCGCCTTCCGGGCGGTGAGCCACGCCAATCCCTTCTTCTACGTCATCTCGGGCTTTCGCTACGGCTTCCTCGGCGCCGCCGATTCGCCGATCCTGCTCGGCGGGCTGGGGCTGCTGGGGATCAACCTGGCGTTGGGGATCGTCACCTATGCGATGCTCCGCACCGGCTGGAAGCTGAAGGCCTGAGATCCTAACCTCCGGCGACGCGAAGGATAAACTGTTCAGGAAACTGACCTTTTAGATGAACATCGCCTGTCGACTCCGTTCAGCACGGCATCACGAGCCGAGTCGTAGAAGCTCCCTACCAACAAAGGAGCAAGACCATGCGTAAGTTCATCATCCCCGCCCTGGTGCTTTCCACCGTCGTCGGCGTCGCTCCGGCCGCGGCTCAGCACGGCGGCTATCACAGCGATCGCGGCAATGTCGCCTGGAACCGCGGCGGACCTTCCCGCCAGGCGATCAACGAGCTGCTCCGCGACCTCCAGCGGGCCGAGAACGGCATCCAGCGCTCGGTCGTCCGCCGGGTCATCTCGCAGCGCGAGGCGATGGGCCTTCGCCGTGAGGCTAACCAGATCGAGCGCCGTCTCCAGCTGGCCAGCCGCAACGGCATCACCGGCCGCGAGTTCGGTGCGCTCCGGGTCCAGGTCAACCGGCTCCAGCAGCGCCTGCGCATCGAGCGTCAGGACCGCGACGGCCGCCGCTACTAAGGGCGGATGAAAGGGCGGGCGCCGCGAATTGACGCGGCGCCCGTCTCCTCTCTAGAGAGGCAGGAAGGCGATCCATTAGGGTCGCCTTTTTGCATTCACAAACCGGAGCCCTCCTCATGGCCATCACGCCGCTCATGCCCGTTTATCCGCGCTCGCCGGTGCGGCCGGTGCGAGGGGAGGGGGTCTATCTCTACGGCGAGGGCGGCGAGAAATATCTCGATTTCGCCAGCGGCATCGCGGTCAATCTGCTCGGTCACGGCCACCCGCATCTGACAAGGGCGATCCAGGAGCAGGCGGCGACCCTGATCCACGTCTCCAACCTTTACGGCTCGCCGCAGGGCGAGGCGCTGGCGCAGCGGCTGGTCGACCGCACCTTCGCCGACACGGTGTTCTTCACCAATTCGGGCGCCGAGGCGGTCGAATGCGCGATCAAGACCGCGCGCCGCTATCATCATCATCACGGCCGGCCCGAGAAGAACGTCCTCATCACCTTCAGCAACGCCTTCCACGGCCGCACGATGGCGACGATCAGCGCCACCGACCAGGCCAAGCTGAGGGACGGCTTCGCGCCCCTGCTCGCCGGCTTCACCGTCGTCGAGTTCGACAATCTCGAGGCGGCCGAGGCCGCGGTCGGCGAGCATACCGCCGGCTTCCTCGTCGAGCCGGTGCAGGGCGAGGGCGGAATCCGCCCGGCGAGCCCGGAGTTCATGCGCGGCCTGAGGCGGATCTGCGACGACAACGACCTCATGCTCGTCCTCGACGAGGTTCAGTGCGGAGTCGCCCGCACCGGCAAGCTCTACGCCTACGAGCATTACGGCATCGAGCCCGACATCCTCGCCAGCGCCAAGGGCATCGGCGGCGGCTTCCCGATGGGCGCGTGCCTCGCCACCGAGAAGGCCGCGGCCGGAATGACGGTCGGCACCCACGGCTCCACCTACGGCGGCAACCCGCTCGCCATGGCCGCCGGCCAGGCGGTGCTCGACGTCGTCGCCGACCCCGAATTCCTCGAGCGCGTCACCCGGATGGGCGAGCGCCTGCGCGGCGCGCTCGAGCAGATGATCCCCAATCACGACCATCTGTTCGAGAGTGTCCGCGGCCTCGGACTGATGCTCGGCGTAAAGATGAAGACCGACAGCCGCGCCTTCGTCACCTATCTGCGCGAGCACGGTCTTTTGACCGTCGCCGCCGGCGACAACGTCATGCGCGTGCTTCCGCCTTTGATCATCGAGGAAGCGCATGTGACGGAGTTCGTCGAGAAGCTGTCGGCGGCGGCCCGGCAATATGAGGTGCCGCAGGCGGCCTGAGCCTTGCGGCCCTGCTAGTCTCCCCTGAACATCGAAGCGAGCTCGGCTTCCCTGGCGGCGTGGAGCGCGAAATATTCGTCCAGTCCTTCGCCGTCGACGGGCGCCTCGAAGCTCAGCCGGTAATCGGCAAGATAGCTTGGCGCGAGCCTGTCCACCGCTTCGATCGCCGCTCGGATCGCCGCCGCGTCCGCCGGGTCGGTGCCGCGCAGCTCGAACCAGATATCGCGCACCAGCTCGCCTTCCGGCTCCAGCTTGATGAAGCAATTCTCGCTTCGGCCGAAGCACCAGCATTCCTCTTCGTAAGAGCCCAACGGGTCGCGTTCCTCGGCGCCGATGGACGAGAAGATGGTGGCGTTGAAACGCTTGATCCGGGGCAGGATCGGCTCGAGCGCCGCCGCCGCCTCGGCCAGCGTCAGGCCGACGTTCGAATAATCGAACGACGGCGGCTCGATCAGATGGATGTCGGTCCAGCCGACGCCGTCCGGGGCGCGGTTGCGCTCGCCGGCCTCGTGCGCGGCGCGCATCTCGCCGGCGACCTCGCCGGCCGTCTCCGCCGGATAGAGGTTGCGCATCGCCCAATCGTCTTCGTGGATATGGATTGCGTCCGTCATATGGGTCCTCGATTATGCCGGGACGATGGCCGATCCGACGCGAATCTCCAAAAGCCTTTCTTATTGGCTCCGTCACCGGCCGGAGGCGGGCGGGCTGACTCTCGACGAGGCGGGCTGGGCGCCCGTGGCGAGCGTGCTCGCCGCGCTTGGCTCGGCCGGTCTCCCGAGCGATGCGGAGACGCTGCGCGATATTGTCGCGGGGAGCGACAAGAACCGGTTCGAGCTGTCGGACGACCGGGCGCGGATCCGGGCGCGCCAGGGGCACAGCGTCAAGGTCGATCTCCAATGGCCGGCCGCGATCCCGCCCGAGCATCTCTTTCACGGCACCGTGGAACGCTTCCTCCCGACTATCTTCGCCGAGGGTCTGAAGCCGATGAAGCGGCATCACGTCCACCTCTCGCCCGATCCCGGCACGGCGACCGCCGTCGGCGCGCGCCGCGGCGAGGCGGTGATCCTGCGCATCGAGGCGGCGGCGATGGCGGCGGACGGCCACGTCTTCCGGATTTCCGGAAACGGCGTCTGGCTGACCGATCATGTGCCTCCCCGCTACCTCGAACGCGAAGCGGCGCGGGAATGAGAGGCGGCGAGGGGCGGCCTGCTTATCCTCCCCATCGCAGATGGGGAGGGGGACCCCGCGTAGCGGGGTGGAGGGGTAAGTGGCGCGAGCTTCTGCCGGCTACCCCTCCATCGACCACCCGCAAGCGGGTGGTCCACGGGTGGTCCCCCTCCCCAAGCGTTGCTTGGGGAGGATCAAGAGGGTTGAACCGCCTCCCGACCCTAGCCACATCGCCTCCCATGACTTCACCCGAATTCGATACCGAGGCGCGTTCCGCCAATCTCGACGAGGCGCTCGGCTTCACCATTCCCGGCCGCAATGCGCGGGGCCGGCTGGTGAGGCTCGGGCCCTTGCTCGACGAGATCCTGTCGGCGCACGATTATCCGGCGCCGATCGCCCGCATCCTGTCCGAGGCGCTGGTGCTTGCGGCCCTGCTCGGTTCGCTACTCAAGGAGGCGGAAGGGCAGCTCACCATCCAGGCGCAGACCGAGAACGGGATCGTCGACCTGCTCGTCGTCGATTATCGCGACGGCGAGCTGAGGGGCTATGTCCGCTTCGACAGCGCCCGGCTCGGCGAGC
>JBEVDE010000077.1:0-4897 GCA_040514175.1 Allosphingosinicella sp.
CCGCTTCGCGCCGGGCCGGGGCCGGAAAGGGCGGCCTCGGCAGCGCGGCGGCGATGTCGTCGTCGCCGCCGCTCATCGATCGGCTCCGCCGGAGAAAAGGTCCCGTCCGGGGCGGCGGCAAGGCGGAAGAAAGCGCATCGGATCGGACCTTATATCGAAAGCGCGGGCCGGTCGAACGCGCTTGTCGTCCGCTCGCTCGTCCCCCTCTCCCGACCTCGCGGGAGAGGGGGTAGCGGCCTCATTGCGTGCCGTTGCCCTGGCCCTGGAGGGCGGGCGCCGAGCTCGCCGCGCGGACGAGCCGGACCAGCTCCGAGCGATAGCCGAACGCATCCTCGCCCTGCGCCGCCGAGACCAGGGCGAGGACGTCGTCATAGGTCATCGACCCGGCGTAGCGGCCGCCGCGAAGCAGCTCGGCGAAGGCGGCGACGCCGGTCGCGAAGCGCGCGTCGCCCGGCGCGTCGGCGAAGCGGCGCACTTCCGCCGACCGGTCGATCGGGGCCGAGATGAGCCGGCTGGTCGAGGATTTGGGCAGCTTGTAGCGGATCTTGACGAAGCCATATTCGGCGCCCGCCCCGGCGGTGCGGCGGCCGAGCGCCGGGGAATAGCGCAGGTCGCCGATCGCCCGCGGCCCGCCGACCGGAACGATTTCGTAGAGCGCGGTCACGCTCTGCCCCGATCCGACGTCGCCCGCATCGACGAGGTCGTTGTCGAAATCCTCGCGCTGGAGCATCCGGGTCTCGTAGCCGACGAGCCGGTATTCGGCGACCGCCGCCGGGTTGAACTCGACCTGGATCTTCACGTCCTTGGCGATCGGGAACAGGGTCGAGGTCGCTTCCTCGACCAGAGTCTTGCGGGCCTCGGCGACGGTGTCGATATAGGCGGCGGCGCCGTTGCCGTTCTGGGCGAGGGCCTGCATCAGTTCGTCGTTATAATTGCCCATGCCGAAGCCGAGCACCGACAGGAACACGCCCTTGCCGCGCTCGCGCTCGACGAAGCCCTTCAATTCGTCGGTGCTGGTGATGCCGACGTTGAAGTCGCCGTCGGTGGCGAGGATCACACGGTTGACCCCCTTCGGATCGAAATTGCGCGTCGCCAGGGCATAGGCCTGGCGGATGCCCTCGGCGCCGGCGGTGCTTCCGCCCGCTCCGAGCCGGTCGATCGCCGCCCGGATCCTCGCCTTCTGGCTCGCCGGAGTCGGCTCCAGGGCGGTTCCGGCGGAACCGGCGTAGGTGACGATCGCCACGCTGTCGTCGGGCGCCAGCTGATCGAGCAGCATCGACAGCGACTGCCGGACGAGGGGCAGCTTATTGGCGTCGGTCATCGATCCCGACGTGTCGATGAGGAAGACGAGGTTGGCCCGGGGCCTTGTCTCGCGCTCGACGGCATAGCCCTTGATCCCGATCCGGACGAGCTTGCGCCCCGGCGACCAGGGGCTCGGGAAGACCGCGACATGGCTGCTGAACGGCTGCTCGGCGCTTTCCGGCGGCGCGTAATCGTAGGGGAAATAGTTGATCATCTCCTCGGTGCGGACCGCCGCCTGCTGGGGCAGGACGTTGCGGGCGAGCGAGGCCCGGACGAATGAATAGGAAGCGGTGTCGACGTCGATCGAGAAGGTCGAAACCGGCTCTTCGGCGGCGATCCTGAAGCCGTTCTGAACAGTCGAGGTGAAGCGGTCGCGGCCGACGTCGGGGGCAGCATAGGCGACAGCGCTCGGGCCCTGGACCTTCGTCGTCGAGGCTCGGGCGGGGGCGCCGGTCTGGAAAAACTCCTCGCCCCCGATCGACGTGATCGGCATCGACGATTCGAGGTTGGGACGCCTGATGCGCGTTCCGGTGACGACGACGTCGGCAGTGTCGTTCTCGGCGGCGGCGAACCGTTCCTCGGTGACCGCGGTCAGCGGCGCGAAGTCCTCGGCGGCGGCGGCATCGGCGGCTTCCGTTTCGGCGGCTGCGGGCTCGGCGGCCAGGGACTCGGCCGGCGGCAAGGCGCTTTGCAGCCCGGGTTTGGAGCAGGAGGCGAGCAGTGTGGCGACGAGGCCGATGGCGATCGCGCTGGGCAGGCGGGGCATATTTTCTCTCCCTGATGACAGCGGCGCAGATTTGTCCGCATGCCCCTTCGACGCGCCCCGCCGGGAAATCCTTGGGCGCCGGGAGAAATATTTTTCTCCTCTCCCGTCCTTACGGGAGAGGGGCTTTTACGGCTCGCCTTCCGCCGCGAGCATCCGCCTGACCTCGTGCATCCGCCAGGAGACGGTCGCCTCCGCCACCCCCAATATCTCGGCCGCCTCGGCATGGCTGAGCTGCTGGCCGGCGACGAGCACCGCCGCGTCGCGATAGGCGGGCTTGAGGCGGGCGATCGCGCTCCTCAGCCAGATGCCGTCGTAGACGTCGCGGCCGTCGGGCGCGCTGGCCAGCCCCGCCAGCACGGCGAGCCGCCCGGTCAGCCCCGCGAACGAGCGCCGCCGCCGCCTGAGGTCGCGGCAGGCATTGTAGACGATGCCGCTCAGCCAGGTCGAAAATTTCGCCTCGCCCCGAAAGCCGCCGATCTTCTCGACGAGCGCGCAGCAGACGTCCTGAGCGACATCGTCCGCGTCGGCCCGCGATCCGGTCAGCTGCCAGGCCAGCCCGTGCACCCGGTCGTAATGCCGCTCGACCAATTGGGCGAACGCGGCGCGATCCCCCGCCGCCGCGGCGCGGACCAGCGCCGAGTCCGGATCATCCACGGGTCACCGCCCGCCTCGAAATGGGTCCACCGCCCTTCATGCTCGCCCAACGCTGATGCCCGATTCGCCCAGCCGGCGCCACCGCGGACGAACCTCCCCTCCCTGAAAGGGAGGGGCCGGGGGTGGGTACGCGCGCCAGCGCGTCCCCTTGCGGCATCCGAATTTTGGGTAGCATCCGCGCTCATTGCATGACGGCCATCCCCCTCCGAGGCCGAGAGGATTTGAGAAGGATCCACCGGCCCGGGACGTGCCTTGGCCCAAAAGGAAAAAGGGGTTCACGCGAAGCTGCGAAGGCAGGGTCGGGTCCGGCTCCAGCCGTGTACGGCTCGACCAGTCCTCCGCGCCTCCGCGCCTCCGCGCCTCCGCGTGAACCCATACCGCCTCCAAGGGGGCGGTGGGGGACGGCCTCGGGGCGTTGAGGCCCTTGTCCCCGTTCCGTGACCGGAACCGGCGTGGGTCGATAATTCACGATGTCAAAGAGCCGGCGCGCTCGAACGACTCAGGGAATCCCACGGGAAATCCGACATTGCGAATGCATTTCGTTCCATTTCTGTTCTAAATCCGGCTTTTTGCCGGGCGCGGCTTGGCGAATCGGTCGTTCCCTGACATAGGCCGATATGGCCGATCCGATCCGCGCTCCCGAAATCCGCTTAGGGCTCACCTTCGACGACGTGCTTCTCCAGCCCGGCGAATCGTCGGTGCTTCCGAGCCAGGCCGACACCTCGACCCAGGTGACCCGCGAGATACGGCTCAACATCCCGATCCTGTCCTCGGCGATGGACACGGTGACCGAGGCCGACATGGCGATCGTCATGGCGCAGCTGGGCGGGATGGGGGTGCTCCACCGCAACCTCAATGTCGACGAGCAGGCGGCGGCGGTCCGCGCGGTGAAGCGCTTCGAGAGCGGCATGGTGATCAATCCGATCACCATGACCCCCGACCAGACCCTGGCCGACGCGCTCGAGCTGATGAAGAAGCACCGCATCTCCGGAATCCCCGTCACCGAGAAAGGCGGCCGGCTCGTCGGCATCCTCACCAATCGCGACGTCCGCTTCGCCGGCAATCCGCGCCAGCCGGTCGCCGAGCTGATGACGAGCGAAAATCTCGCCACCGTCGGCCCGGGCGTGACCCAGGACGAGGCGCGGCGGCTCCTGCACCAGCGCCGGATCGAGAAACTGATCGTCGTCGACAAGGAGGGCCGCTGCACCGGCCTCATCACCGTCAAGGACATCGAGAAAGCGGTCACCTACCCCAATGCGACCAAGGATTCGGCCGGAAGGCTCCGGGTGGCGGCGGCGACGACGGTCGGCGACAAGGGCTTCGAGCGCTCGGAGGCGCTGATCGACGCCGAATGCGACCTCATCGTCATCGACACCGCACACGGCCACAACAAGGAGGTTTCGGCGGCGGTCGAGCGGCTGAGGAAGCTCTCCAACTCGGTCCAGATCGTCGCCGGCAACGTCGCCACAGGCGAGGCGACCCGCGCCCTGATCGGGGCCGGCGCGGACGCGGTCAAGGTCGGCATCGGGCCGGGCTCGATCTGCACCACGAGGGTCGTCGCCGGGGTCGGCGTGCCGCAGCTGACCGCGATCATGGACGCCGCCGAGGCCGCCGCCGCCTCGGGCACTCCGGTCATCGCCGACGGGGGCCTGAGGACCAGCGGCGACCTCGCCAAGGCGCTCGCCGCCGGCGCCTCGACGGTTATGGCGGGCTCGCTTCTCGCCGGCACGGAGGAAGCGCCGGGCGAGACCTTCCTCTACCAGGGCCGGGCCTACAAATCCTATCGCGGCATGGGCTCGGTGGGGGCGATGGCGCGAGGCTCGGCCGACCGCTATTTCCAGCACGACATCAAGGACCAGCTCAAGCTGGTTCCGGAGGGGATCGAAGGCCAGGTCCCCTACAAGGGCCATGCCAGGGACGTCATCCACCAGCTCGTCGGCGGCATCAAGGCGGCGATGGGCTATACCGGCGCCGCCTCGCTCGAGGAATTGCGCGCCAGGGCCAAGTTCGTCCGGATCACCAACGCCGGCCTTCGCGAAAGCCACGTCCACGACGTCGCCATCACCCGCGAGGCCCCCAATTATCCGACGTCGGGCTAGGGGATGACTCCGGCGGCGCGCGCCCAGGCGGCGATCGAGCTGCTCGACGAGATCATCGTCGCGGCCAAAGGCGGTG
>JBEVDE010000100.1:0-6329 GCA_040514175.1 Allosphingosinicella sp.
AGCGCGTTACCGAGATTGTTCTGCGTTGTCGCCCAGGCGACGGGCATGTCGGCGCGGGTGCGGACGGTGAGGGCGTCGCTATAGGCCGTGACGGCTTCACCCAGCAGGCGGAGGCTCTCGGGACCATCGGTGCGCTGAGCTTGGACTCGAAGCGCTGTGCCGAGATTGTTCTGCGTCCTTGCCCAGTGGGCGGGCATGTCGGCGCGGGTGAGGACGGCGAGTGCGTCGCGATACGCCTTGACGGCTTCATCGAGCAGGCGAAGGCCCTCTAGGCCGCCGGTTCGCTCGGCTTGGGCCGCAAGCGCGTTACCAAGATTGTTCTGCGTCATCGCCCAAGCGGCGGGCTTGTCGGCGCGAGTGCGAATGGCGAGCGCATTCCGATAGGTCGTGACGGCTTCGTCGAGCAGGCGAAGCCCGTCGGGGCCGCCTGTGCGTTCGCCCTGCGTCGTAAGCAAGTTGCCGACATTGTTTCGTAGGCGTGTGGCTTCGCGTTCGTCGCCGCGTGCCTCGGCCGACGCCGCCAAGGCACGCCAGCGACCGGTCGCGGCGCTCAGCGCTCCCGCGCGACCGTAGAGTGCACCGTGCTTCCCTAAGCGCTGGCCCGCAATCTCGACCAGCTCGTCGACCGCGTGCTCATCGAACGGCGCCAGCATCGCCGTGGCCTCGGCCCACGCAGCGTCGGCGGCTTGCCAGTCGAGGGCGAGGAGGTGGGCGCCGGCTTCTGCGGACTTGAGCTCGGCGGCGGTTCGGACCGGTTCGGCGGCCTTGTCGCGGGCGGCTTCGGCGGCTTCGCGATAGGCGTCTCGGGCCTTGTCGAGGTCGCCTTCGGCGAGCGCGGCTTCGGCGTCGGCCTTTAGCGAACTGACTCGATTGTCGGTCACGGCGATCGCCGCGAGCTGCTGCTCCAGCGCGCGATAGCCGGTCTCGAAGCGTTCGATCGCATCGGTCAGCTCGGCCTGGTTGGCGTCAGGCTTGATGTCGATGAAGCGCGCGATCGCGTCGCGGATCGCGCGGTCGGGCACCCCCGAGCCACCGGCCATTCGTATGGCCTGCAGGCCGACGGCGATGGCGGCCTTTTTCGCGAAGTCGGCCTCGTCCTTGAAGGTCTCGTAGACGCGTTCCGCTGCCTTGGCGGGGTCGACTCGCTTCGCCTGCTTGCGGAAGGCTTTGAGTTTCCTGCGCTTCTTCGCGTCGAGCTCGACATCGGCTGGCGTGACCGGATGGTCGTCGGCCATCAGGAACAGCAGGATCGGCAGGCCGAGCCGGCGCGCCTCGTTGAACTCGAGCTCGCTGATCGACAGCCCGTCCGGGTTGCGCTCGGCGTCGAGCGGGGTCTGACCGTATTTGTGGCCGATCACGCAGAGATATGCGGCCGACTCCTGCACCATCTTGAGGCTCGCCTCGATCACGTCGGCGTCGCTGCGGGCGCCGCTATATTCCATCACATTCGGGTAGAAGCCGAAGCGATTGATCGCGTCGATGACTTCGCGGCGGTGCGCCTCCAGGTCCGTGAAAGTACTGGAGACCATGATCGCGCGATAGAGCTTGGGCTCTACTTCCATCCTCGCCCCGTTACACAATCTGCCGAAGTTGGCGAGAGGGAGAGCGAGAAGAGGCGCGGGAGCATCGGCTATTTCGGCGCCGCCGCGCCGGGAGCCGCCTTCTTGCCGAGCGTCGGGGCGGCGGCTTCGCTCGGGCTCACCTTGCCGCAGGGGCTTCCCGGCGCCGGGAACTGCCCTGTCGGCGTCCCCGCCGGGGCGAGGCTGACGCAGGCGAGGCCGGTCTTGTTGTTGTCGTAGAAGGTTTCGAGCGCGCCCGGGAGCACGGCGTCGTTGACGAAGATGTAGAGGTTGCCGTCGCGGGCCGCCTTGAAGGGCGCGAAATAGATGTCGGGGCGGGAGGGATTGCTCGCCGCCGGGCTCAGCTTGTCGACATAGATGGCGCTTCCGGCGCCTTTGGGCGGACGGATGGCGACGAGCGGCTGGAACCAGTCGACCATCACCACCCGCCGCATCGGCTTGAACAGGTCGATCCAGCCGGGAAGCGGCTTTGCGGGATCCCGCTTGCCGTCCGGCGCGATCGGATAGTCCGCATCCTGGAAGCGCTGGAGCTCGCGGATCGCGATCACATATTCGCCGCCCTTGACCACCTTCAGGCCGAGCGGGGTGCAGGTCGGGCGGGGCCGGAACTCGCGCTCGCGCATCGCGCCGCCGGCCGCCGCTCCCGCCGGGCGTTGCAGGCAGAAGCCGTCCCTCGACAGGCCGGCGGTGCGCTCCGCGAAGTAGAGATGGGTTTGGCCGAGCAGGCTGAGCAGAAGGATCGCGATCACGCTCAGGGTCACGGCGGCGGCCGCCGCCGGAAGCGCATACCATTTGAATCCGAAGAAGGCATATTGATAGGGGCCGCTTTCGCGGACCCGGTGCAGCATCCCGGCCGCAGGGGGGCCGACGACGCGCATCAGGCGGGCGAGGAATGTGGATCGGCGCCCCGCCGGCCGGGGCTTGAGCAACGCCCGGGCGCGGTCGGCCATCTTCTTCTCGAGCCACCGGCCGGTGCCCATGAGGATCAGGATCAGAGCGGCGAGGACCAGGGTCCAGTCGAGATTTTCCGAGAAGCCGGCCGTCCAGAAGCGGGCGAAATCGGGCAGGACGTAGTCGAGCAGTCCGACCGCCGACCGGCCCCAGCAGCGCGCGTCGTCGCACAGGTTGAGCGGGTCCGCATCCTTGCCCCACCAGGGCAAAGTGAAGAGCAGGGCGGAGGCCAGCAGGGTGAGGAAATAGACGATCCGGCGGCACCAGACGAGGTTCCAGACGCCTGCCCAGTCGCGGGCCGTGCCGGGCCGTTCGTGAAATCCCAGATCCTCCACGCCGGAGCCTTCCTTGGGATGCTCGGCGGGATCGGTGGGATAGATTTTGAATCGCGGGGGAAGGTTGATCGGGGCGTAGCCGTCCGTTCCGGACTGGATGCGGGTGACCACGCTCTTGTGGATCTTCACCTCGGTCAGCAGGCCGTGGTCGCGATAGCCTTCGCGGGCGAGCTCGGGATCGCGCTGGCTTCGATAGACCCGGGCCGGCGCCGCGCCGCGCGCGCCCGGCTCGAGGACAGCGGCGATGTTGCGCGGCTGGAAACGATAATAAGAAGCGAGGCCGGCCCGGCTGTCGTGGATCGGCCCGTAGGCATTGGCCATGCCCTGGATCCGCTCCTCATGCTGGGTGAGGAAGCAGAGGTCGGTTTCGCCCATCATCCACTGGAGCGACACGTAGCTCAGGGTTTCGTCCGGATAGCCGCCGCCGACATCGGCGTGCATGCCCGTGAACCAGACCTGCTCGAGCCGCCCGGGCTTGGCCTTGACCGTCTCGCGAAGCGGCTTGCCGTCCCCGTCGAGCCCGACGATCACCTCCCGGCCGATCCGGACGACGTCGGCTTCCCTTACCTCGTCCCAGAGCAAGGGTTGAAAGGCGTCGCGCTGATCGTCGATCGCCAGGGCATGGCGCGCCTTCAGCACCTTCGGCGAAAGCTCGTAATTGGGAAGGGTCAGCGGCCAGATCCAATCGTCGATGCCGCGGGTAATCTCGATGCTTGGGCCGCCGTAAGCGGCGACCGTGTCCCAGACGCCGAGGAACTCGATGTTCGTCGGCTGCTTCGCGATGTCGCGATAGAGAATCTCGCCGAAGGCCGCCCGCTTCACCCGGAGCAGGCCGTCGCGCAGCCGGCGCAGAAGCGAGGCGGCGACCCGGGCCGGCCACCGGTTGGGCCAGACCTGCCGGCAGAATTCGCGATAGGCGTCGCGGGCATGATAAGCGAGCTGGCGCTCGTTGCGATACTCGACCACCCCTTCCTGGGCGATCACGGAAACCAGAAGCCGGATGGTGAAGGCGCCGCGGCTGAACCCGAAGGCGTAGATGCGGTCGCCGGGACGATAGTTTCGGCACAGGAAACGGTAGATCGTCAGGAGGTTGCGCTTCAGGCCGATGCCCAGAATCCCGCCGAGCAGGGCGAGCGGGCGGAATTGCGACGTCCCGACGCCATTGTCGTAATAAGCGATCTGGACATGCGGCCTCTCCTCGGTGGGCGGGCCGAGGTCGAGCGCCTCGTAGAGCCGCCAGACGTTGGTCTTGAACAGCTTGCCGCTGCTGTTGCCGGTCCCGTCGGAGAAGAGCACGATCGACTTGGGCTTGTAGGACGCGGCCGTTTCCGTCCCGCCTGCCGCTTGCGCGGGCCGGGTCCCCGCGCCTTGCTTACGAACCATGGCCGCCCCCTGTCGCCACGGCGCAGACTGCCCCCCGACGCGGCGGCGGTCAACGCACTGCGCGTTTCGAAGGAGAGCCCTAGCGGCTGCGCCGGGATGGTCCGTGACCGGGCTCACGCCTCCGCAGGGCGCGAAATTCTCTCGCTTCGGCGAGGTCCGCCATGAACCGCCGCCAAGCGTGACCTTTATCACGTTTTCCCGCCGCCGGGACGCCTAGCCTGGTCCCCTGCCGCCCGATCGCGGCTTCGAAAAAGGGGAATGGCCATGCCCGTGAATCTCAGCAAGCCTGCCGGCCAGGTCGATTTTATCGCCGCGGCCGACTTGCCGCTGCTCGCGCATTGAGAGCTCGGGGGTAAAGATGAGACAGGGATTGGGAGCCGCCGCGCACCGCCGTGACCTGCGCGAGCCGGAGCCGGAGACGGCCATCGTCCGGATCCAGGTCTGCCCGGGTCCGGGGGTGCGCGGCTATTCCCTGTTCATCGACGGGATGCCGGCGACGCTCGATCCCGTCCACCGCGGCGCGGCGAGCTGCGCCGGCCGCTGCGGCGACGGCTCGCGCCATACCCTGCTCTACAATTTCAACGGCGCTCCGGGATCGACCCTCGCCATCACGCTCAGCTGCTCCGGCCGCATCCTGTGCCGGCTCGGCGAGCTCAGGATCGCCGACACCGGCCCGCCCTGGCAGGCGGGGCGGACCCTGTTCGTCCTCTGACCCGCCGCCTTCGTCTCAGGGGAGCGTGACGCGGCCCGGCGCCCGCGCTAGACTCGCGTGGGCTGCAGGGGGGATGGCATGCGCTTGCTGGCGACCATGGCGATCGGGCTGCTTCTCGCTTCGGCGGGGGAGGCGAAGGAGGTCCGGCGGCTGGGCCCGGCGGACTCGCCGATCGCGGCCTCGGCCGAGGTGCCGGCGGGGAGCCGGATCGTCTACATCAGCGGCTCGGTCCCCGACCCGGTGGATCCGTCCGCGCCGGCGGGCTCGGTGCAGCGCTACGGCGACACCGCGGCCCAGACCCGAAGCGTGCTCAGGAAGATCGAGGCCCAGCTCAGGAAGCACGATATGGGGCTTGGCGACATCGTCATGATGCGAGTCTTCCTGATCGCCCCGCCGGGCCAGGCGCGGATGGATTTCGCCGGGATGATGACCGCCTATCGCGAATTTTTCGGAACCGCCGCCCAGCCCCGCAAGCCGGCGCGCTCGACGCTTCAGGCGGCCGGGCTGGTCGATCCCGGCTGGCTGGTCGAGATCGAGGCGACGGCGGCGAAGGCGGGCCGGTGAGCCTCACCCGGCGCGCCCTGCTCGAGCGGCTCGGCCTCGCCGGCGGAGTCAGCGCCGTCTACCTCGGCATGGAGGCGATGGGGTTGCTCAATGCGCCGCCCGCCGCCGCCGCCCAGCCGTTCGAGCTTCCGCCGGCGCCGGGACGGGGCAAGTCCGTCGTCATCCTCGGCGCCGGAATCGCCGGGCTGGTCGCGGCCTACGAGCTTCGGCGCTCCGGCTGGGACGTGACCGTCCTCGAGGCGCGCGACCGGATCGGCGGCCGGGTCTGGACCGTGCGCGGCGGCGACCGGATCGAGCAGATGGGCCGGCCGGACCAGATCTGCGGCTTTTCCAAAGGGCTCTACCTCAACGCGGGGGCAGCCCGGATCCCGACCGCGCATCACATTATCCTCGGCTATGCGAAAAGGCTCGGCGTTCCGCTCGAGGTGATGGTCAATTCCAACCGCGCCGCGAAATGGGACTTCGGAGGCCGCGAGGTCGCCAACCGCCAGGCGATTAACGACGTGCGCGGACGGATCTCCGAACTGATGGTCAAGGCGGTCAGGAAGGGTGCGCTCGACGAGGAGCTCACCGCCGTCGACAAGAGCGTGATGGTGAATTTCCTGGGCGCCTATGGCGGCCTGTCGCCCCCCGACGGCGCCTATAAGGGAGACGGCCGCTCCGGCTATTCCACCCTCCCGGGCGCTTATGGCGAAGCCGGGACGACGGTTTCGCCGATGAAGCTCGAGGACATATTGAAGGAGCGGGGCTGGGTGCTGCCCCTGTTGTTCGAGGAGATATTCGACCAGCAGTCGCCGATGTTCC
>JBEVDE010000139.1:0-6669 GCA_040514175.1 Allosphingosinicella sp.
CCAGGTCGACTGGCCGCTCTACCTCGAGGCGGCCGGCCTCGCCAGCGTCGAAACCGTGATCGCCGCCGAAAAGAGCGCGATCACCGAGAGCGCCAAGATGCTCGAGACGGTGCCGCTCTCGACCTGGAAGGACTATCTCGCCTTCCACTTCGTCAGCGGCCACGCCTTCGCCCTCCCCAAGGCGTTCGACCAGGCCAATTTCGACTTCTACTCCAAGACTCTTCGCGGCGTTCCCCAGCAGCGCGAGCGCTGGAAGCGCGGCGTCCAGATCATCAACGGCTCGCTCGGCGAGGCGGTCGGCCGGGTCTATGTCGAGCGCCATTATCCGGCGGAGAGCAACCGCCAGATGTCCGAGCTGATCGCCAATCTGCGGTCCGGCCTGGAAGCCCGCATCGCCGCCTCGCCCTGGATGGACGACGCGACCAAGACGCAGGCGCGCGCCAAGCTCACCGCCTTCGATCCGCGCATCGGCCACCCGACCAAGTGGATCGACTATTCGACCCTCGACGTGAAGCGCGGCGATCTGCTCGGCAACGTCGTCAGGACCGAGAGGTTCGGCAACGACCTCCAGCTCTCGCGGCTCGGCAAGCCGGTAGACCGCGCCTTGTGGGACATGACCCCGCAGACGGTGAACGCTTATTACAACCCGCTGATGAACCAGATCACCTTCCCGGCCGCGATCCTTCAGCCGCCCTATTTCGACCCGAAAGCGGACCCGGCGATCAACTACGGCTCGATCGGCGCGATCATCGGCCACGAGATCGGCCACGGCTTCGACGACCAGGGCCGCCAGTTCGACGCCACCGGCCGGATCCGCGACTGGTGGTCGGCGAGCTCGGGCGAGGAGTTCACCAAGCGCGCCGAGAAGTTCGGCAAGCAATATGACCAGTATGAGCCGATCCCGGGGACGAAGATCAACGGCAAGCTCACCATGGGCGAGAATATCGGCGATCTCGGCGGGCTCGAAATGGCCTATGCCGCCTATCGCCGATACGTCGCCCAGCATGGCGAGCCCAAGGTCATAAACGGCCTGACCGGCGACCAGCGCTTCTTCATCGCCTACGGCCAGAGCTGGCGCTCGAAGGTCCGCGAGGGCGCACTTCGCGAGCGGCTCCTGACCGACCCGCACAGCCCGCCCGAATATCGGGTCAACGGAGTCGTCCGCAACGTCGACGCCTGGTACAAGGCGTTCAACGTCAAGCCGGGCGACAAGATGTACCTGCCGCCCGAACAGCGTGTCAGCATCTGGTAAGGGGAGGGGCGCTTCGGCGCCCCTTTTCGTATCACCGGGGAAATTTCAGGGGACCAAGCTCCGACCGGCGCGCGAGGGGGCAAATACGCTGCCGGCCGGAACCTGTACTGGAGGCTATGGAGGGGGCGGGTGACAGCTTCATGCCGCGGCCGCCGGTTTGTGGTGTCAATTGTGTCAGCGTCATCCCGGCGAAAGCCGGGACGCGGGACCCGGGACCCGGTCGCCGGGAGGCGTGCTTCAGCGTCCGGTGTTCATGGGTCCCGGCTTTCGCCGGGATGACGGACGGTTGCGCGCCGGCCCGGGCGCGGCCTAGAGGACATGCGGTCAAGACAGGAGGCCAGCCCTTGGATCGCCGAACCTTCATCGCCTCGTCGGGCGCGGCCGCCCTCGCCGCGACCCTTCCCGCCGCCGCTACCGGCCAGCGCCGAGCCGGCTCCGGCGACGCCGCGCTCAACGCCCTGTTCGAGCGGATCCACCAGCAGAACGTGCAGCGCTCGCCCGAGCAGGCGACGTCGCTAGGCCTCGACAAGGGCGCCAATGCGGGCCTGAAAAGCCGGCTCAGCCCGCGCACTCTGGCCGAGCGGGCGAGGGTGCTGGCGCAGAACAAGGCGGCGCTGGCCGAGCTTGCGGAGGTCGACCGCTCGACCCTGTCGCCGGCGGCGAAGCTCAACCTCGAGGTGGTCACCTACTCGCTCGCCAACCAGATCGTCGCGCCGCAGCGCTTCGGCCTCGACAGCGCGATCCGGCCCTATCGGATCTTCCAGCAGGGCGGCGCCTATTTCTCGGTTCCGGACTTCCTCAACACCGCCCACGTCATCAACGACAAGGACGATGCCGAGGCCTATCTGGCTCGGCTCGAGGCGTTCGCGGTCGCGCTCGATCAGGACAGCGCGATGCAGCGGATCGAGGCGGCGCGCGGCTATGTCGCTCCGGCCTGGTCGCTCGACCTGACGCTCGGCCAGATGGCCAAGCTGCGCGAGCAGAAAGCGGACGACAGCTCGATCGTCCAGTCGCTGGTCAGGCGCGCCAGGGCCAAGGACATCGAGGGACGCTGGGAGCGGCGCGCCTCGAAGATCGTCGAGGAGCGCGTCTATCCGGCGCTGGACCGGCAGATGGCGCTGGTCCGCGAGCTGAGGCCGGCGAGCCAGGCCGGCGACGGCGTCTGGCGGGTGCCGCACGGCGACGAGATTTACGCGGTCGCGCTCGAGCAGGCGACGACGACCCGGTTCACGCCGGCCGAGGTCCACCGCATGGGCCTCAGCCAGGTCGCGCAGATCGGCGCCCAGCTCGACAAGATCCTGAGGGGCCAGGGCCTCACCCGGGGCAGCGTCGGCGAGCGGCTGGCGGCCCTCAACGTCGCGCCTTCGCAAGTCTATCCCAACACCGACGAAGGCCGAGCCGAGCTCATCGCCAGCCTCAACGACAGCGCCAGGGGCATGGACGCCCGGCTTCCGGCCGCCTTCGCGACCCTGCCCAGGGCGCCGCTCGAGATCAGGCGGGTGCCGCCGGAGATCCAGGACGGCGCCTCGAACGGCTATTACAACCGCGCCTCGCTGGACGGGTCGCGGCCGGCCATCTACTTCATCAACCTGAAGGACACCGGCGACTGGCCGAAATATTCCCTGCCCGCCCTGACCTATCACGAGGGGACTCCGGGGCATCATTTGCAGATCAGCCTGTCCCAGGAATCGAAGGACATCCCGACCTTGCGCAAGGTGGGCGGCTTCAGCGCCTATAGCGAGGGCTGGGCGCTCTATGCCGAGCAGCTCGCCGACGAGCTCGGCGCCTATGCCACTCCGCTCGAGCGGGCCGGCTATCTCCAGTCCTTCCTGTTCCGGGCCGCCCGGCTGGTCGTCGACACCGGGCTCCACTCGCAGCAATGGAGCCGCGAGAAGGCGACCGATTATCTCGTCGCGACCACCGGCTTCGCCCGGCCGCGCTCGCAGCGCGAGGTGGAGCGCTATTGCACCCAGGCGGGGCAGGCGTGCAGCTACAAGGTCGGGCACATGGCCTGGACCCGGGCGCGGGCCGAGGCGCAACGGACGCTTGGCCGGCGCTTCGACCTCAAGCAGTTTCACGAGATATTGAAGGACGGGGCGATGCCCCTCACCATCCTGGAGCGGCGCATCCGCGAGCGGACGGCGGCGGCCTAGCCGCCATTCCCGGCGGTGTCCCGGGGGGTGAAGGGCTTCCTGACTTCACCCCCCGAGGGCCCCGGCCTCCCCGCCGGGGAACGGAAAATTACGAAGCGCTGAGCAGGGGCGCGAACTCGGACATGTCGTCCTTGTCCTGGCCTTTCTTGACCTTGACCGACGAGGCATGATCCATCCAGGCGTCGCTCTTCGGGCTCGGCATCGGCTCGGTGAAGGCCGCGGGGATGGCCGACGCCTGATAGCTCAAGGTCAGCGCCAGCAGGCTCAGCGAGAGCGAGGCGAAGAAGGCACGGACCGGGCGCATATTCACGTCCTTTGGCAAATTCCAACCGGATGCGGCTCCGGCCAGCGAACGAAGGGGGCAAATACGCCGCCGACCGAAGCCGCATCGCCTTTCTCGCGGCCGCCCGTGTCCGGGCGATGCCGCGCCGGCGGGAAGTTGGTGTCAATTGTGTCGGGGAGCGGGGAGGAGTGTCGTCATCCCGGACTTGATCCGGGATCCATGAACCCGGCCGTCAGCGACTGCGCTTCAGCGTTCCGTGTTCATGGATTCCGGCTTTCGCCGGAATGACGTTACGCGTGCGTGCGCTCGAGCAGCTCTTCGGCGCTGAGGCCGAGGCGTCGGATCTGGGCGGCGATCTCCGGCCAGCGGTGGTTGAGGAAGTCGTCGCGGCCGGCCTTGCGCAGCCTTTCGGTGGCGCCCGGGGCGACGAACATGCCGACTCCCCGGCGGACCAGCACCAGCCCCTCGTCCTGGAAGCTCTGATAGGCCTTGGCGACGGTGAGCGGATTGGCGCCGAACTCGGCGGCGAGGCTTCGCACCGAGGGCAGGGAATCGCCGTCGCCGACCCGTCCTTCGAGGATCATGGCGGCGATATTGTCGCGCAGGCGCAGATAGACGGGGCGTTCTTCGGACACGGCGCTATAGTGAGCTAATACAGTGCGGCAGTCAAGGGTGAGGAATTCCTCCCCCGGATTTCCGGGGGAGGGGGACCAGGCGAAGCCTGGTGGAGGGGCCTTACCGACTTGCGAAGACCCCCTCCACCGCGCTTCGCGCGGTCCCCCTCCCCGAGAAATCTCGGGGAGGATTTTAGGTCACCACTCCCTCACCACATCCTCGAGCGGCGGCCGCGGCCGTTCCTCCAGCGCCACGGCGCCGGTGCCGAGGAAGAAGAAGCCCGCCACCCGCTCCGGCGCACGCCCGCCCAGCGCCTCCAGCACCGCCGGCGAATAAGCCGCCCAGCCGGTCACCCAGCCGCCGCCGAAGCCGAAAGCGGCGGCGGCGTGGAGCAGGTTCATCGCCACCGCCCCGCAGGACAGCTCCTGCTCCCAGACCGGGATCTTGTGGCCCTCGATCGGGGAGGAGAGGAGGACGATCAGCTCCGGCGCCTGGGTCGCGAAGCGCTGCACCGCCTCGATCTCGAGCCGGGCCGGCGTCTCGCCCTTGCCCGCGCGGTAGGCGGCATGGAGCATCTCGGCGAAGGCGGAGCGGCGATCCCCGGCGACGTGGACGAAGCGCCAGGGGAAGAGCTTGCCGTGGTCGGGCGTGCGCGCGGCGATCTCCAATATCCGCCGCAGCTGGGCCGCATCCGGGCCCGGCTCGACGAGGTCGCGGGGGCGGCAGGAGCGCCGGGTGGCGAGGTGGGAAAGCAGGGAGGAGCGGTCGTTGAACATGACGCTGCGGCTAGCAGCCTTGCGGGAGTGCAACAATCGGCTTCACATCGGCGTTTTCCCCGCTAGTGTCCCCCGCTCAAAGCGGCGGCACAGCCGCGTGGGATCAGCGAGAGGGTAGGCATGACGGGTTTCAAGGACATGTCGCTATGGGCCGAGGGCGACTGGATCGCGGCGATCGCGCTCGCGGTGCTCGCCTTCTTCCTGACCATCGGCGCGATCGTCGCCGCGAACCGGAAGCCGGAATTCCTTGGCCATCCCAAGGGCCTCTACATGCTCTTCTTCGCCGAAATGTGGGAGCGCTTCTCCTATTACGGCATGCGGGCGATCCTGATTTTCTATCTCACCCAGCATTGGCTGTTCAACGACGGCAAGTCGAACCTGATCTACGGCGCCTATACCAGCCTCGTCTACATCACCCCGGTGCTCGGCGGCTACCTCGCCGACCGCTACCTCGGCCAGCGCCGGGCCGTGCTGTTCGGCGGCATATTGCTCGCGGCCGGGCACAGCCTGATGGCGGTCGAGGGCGTCGGCGGGCAGAACGATCCCACCATCAACGTCTTCTGGATGGCGCTCGCTTTCATCATCGTCGGCTCGGGCTTCCTGAAAGCCAATATCTCGGTGATGGTGGGGCAGCTCTACAAGCTCACCGACGTCCGCCGCGACGGCGCCTATACGATCTTCTACATGGGCATCAATGTCGGCGCGGCGCTCGGCACGATCCTCGTCGCCTATCTCGGCCAGACGGTGGGCTGGGGCTATGGCTTCGGCCTCGCCGGCATCGGGATGGTCGCCGGACTCATCGTGTTCGTTCTCGGCAAGGGGGCGCTGAGAGGCGCTGGCGAAGCGCCCAAGGCTCTGGCCCGCGGCAAGGAGATGGCCATCTATGCCATCGGCCTTGCGTCGGTCGCGGTGATCTGGGGCCTGATCCAGTATCAGGACGTCATCCAATGGCTGCTCATCGTTTCGGGCGTCTCCCTCCTGGGCTACGTCCTCTACGAAAGCTTCAAGCTGCCCAAGGAGCCGCGCGAGCGGATGTTCGCGATCCTGTTCCTGATCGCCCTCAATCCCCTGTTCTGGGGATTGTTCGAGCAGGCGGGCGGTTCGATGAACCTGTTCACGGACCGCTTCGTCGATCGCAGCGGCGTTCCGGCGGGCATCTTCCAGTCGATCAACCCCATATACATCATCCTTCTCGCGCCGCTGTTCGCCGCTTTGTGGCAGTGGCTCGGCAGGATCGGACGGGAACCCTCGGCGCCGGCCAAGTTCGGCCTCGCTCTTGCCCAAATGGGTTTCGCCAACCTCGTGCTGGTCTGGGGCGCGGAGGCCTATGGCATGGCGGCGATGACCCCGGTCCTCCTCGTCTTCCTTTATTACCTGTTCGCGACCACGGCGGAGCTCTGCCTCTCTCCCGTCGGCCTTTCGGCGATGAACCGGCTCGCTCCGCATTATCTCGCGTCGCTGATCATGGGCGCCTGGTTCTACATGACCGCGGTCGGCAATTTCGTCGCCGGCAAGATCGGCGAGGCGACCGGGGGCGGCGAGGGCGGCGCGATGAGCCGGGACGGAACGCTGGAGATCTACTGGACGATC
>JBEVDE010000275.1:0-3899 GCA_040514175.1 Allosphingosinicella sp.
CGTTCCTGCCGAGCCCTATGAGGTCAATCCGATCATCGAGCGGGCGATGGAGCGGATCTTCATCCTCCACGCCGATCATGAGCAAAATGCCTCGACCTCCACGGTGCGGCTGGCTGGATCGTCCGGCGCCAACCCGTTCGCCTGCATCGCCGCCGGCATCGCCTGCCTCTGGGGCCCGGCGCACGGCGGCGCGAACGAGGCGGCGCTCAACATGCTGCGCGAGATCGGCCGGCCCGAGCGGATCCCCGAGTTCATCGCCCGCGCCAAGGACAAGGACGATCCGTTCCGGCTGATGGGCTTCGGCCACCGCGTCTACAAGAATTACGACCCCCGCGCGAAGGTGATGCAGGCGACCGCCCAGGAGGTCCTGAAGGAGCTCGGAGTCACCGACCCCGTGTTCGACGTCGCCCGCGAGCTGGAGCGGATCGCGCTCAGCGACGATTATTTCATCGAGAAGAAGCTCTACCCCAACGTCGATTTCTACTCCGGAGTCGTGCTCTCCGCGATCGGCTTCCCGACCTCGATGTTCACGGCCCTGTTCGCTTTGGCGCGGACGGTGGGCTGGGTCGCCCAGTGGAACGAAATGATCTCCGACCCCGAGCAGAAGATCGGCCGGCCGAGGCAGCTTTATACGGGGCCGACGCAGCGCGACTACGTGCCGGTTGACCGGCGCTAGCGCTCAACCGGGTGGTAATCCTGTTTTCAACGCTTAGAAATTAGTGCCTGGGACCAATTTACGGGGTGCCGAGGCTTGCAACTGCCCTTCTTCCACCGACGCGCGCGGGCGGCTCAACGAGACACCCACACTTCAAGCGGACCATCGCCGACGGCAGGCGTGAGTTGTATGTCGAGCGGTCGGGAGCCGACCTCCGCTGCGCTCACCGCTTTGGCCAGCGCGAGTGCAGCCTGTTCGTCCTCGGGTCGACCATAGCGGATTTCGTTCAGCCCATGAGCTGCCGACGTCCTTTCCCCGCGCGGGCTTTCGATCCGCCACCCGGCCGAAAGCAGTGCGCGACTTAGGTTGACGATGTCCTCTCGGACAATGAGTCCGGCGAACTGGACGTACACCCGATAATTTTGTGGTTTCACGCCAACGACGGCGTTCGAGGCCGCCCGAACCTCTGCCGGCTGAATTGCCGCAGCGTCCGCGGCCGAAGGATTGCGCGCGAGGGTCGCAGCCTCGCTCAGGGCACAAGGTTTCCAAAACTCCACCAGGCAATAGGTGGGATTAATGATGCCCTGCGTTCGAAACACGGCAGATACGAAGAAGGCAAGCGCGATAGCAACGATGAAAAATGTGACAAACCCTCCGAGAATGAAACTGAACACGGGATTTTGGAGAATGTTCGCCAAGATAATCAGGACAACACCGAAACCAACGATATAGATTGCCATTAGTCCGACAGTCTGAAGATCACCGACCGCTACCCATGTCGTTGCGATGGCGACAACCGCAAACACTCCCAGTCCAGCGACGAGGATCGTTGCCGCACCCTTATTGAGTCTAAGCAGTTGGCTCAGGGCATCAATCGGCGAGAAGTTAACAGTCATCTTGCCTCCTCCGTGCTCGACTATGTGTCTCACAACAGGGGCCCGCGAGTCGAGTCGTCTCCACCGACGAACTTCGTGAACTTAACCCACCGCCAGGTGCTACCCCAGCTTCGCCTTCAGCTCTCCGAGCAGCGCCAGCGAGGCGCAGACATCGTCGAACATCAGCTTCACCCGGTCCTCGCCGGGGCGGTAGCGGAGCATCGAGCCGGGCTCGAAGCGGTCCTCGCCGCCGCCGACGGCGACCAGGGCCTCTTCGGGGCCGGCATAGAGCCAGACCTTCCCCTCCTCCCTCAGCGCGAGCAGCCGGGCGCGAAAGGCGGAGTCGAAGAGCAGTTCGCGGGCCTCCATCGGATGGGTGGAATAGACTTCGAAGCGGTCATCGAAATCGGGATCGCCCTCGATCGGCACCCGTTCCATCTCGCTCGCCGGCTTCCAGAAGTTGAGCAGATTGCGGTCGGGGACGATCACCGTCTCGCCCACGGCACCCGGCCTGCGCTGCACGGCGTAGATCTGGCCGGAGAAGACGACGTAGGTGCTCCTGCCGGCGCGGCGCTGAAGGCAGGCCTCGTAGACGGCGAGGCCATGGCCCGCCTCGTCCTTGCCGTTGAACAGGTCGCTGTAGGTCTCGCTCGAAAAGCCCATTCGGCCGAACAGGAGATCGCAGGCCGAAGCCAGGGCCGGAGGCTCGAAATCGCCCGGGAAATAGTCGAGGCCTGCGCGGCGGCCGAGCGCTTCGAGCACCGGATGCTTGATTCCTTCCCTGGCGGCGTTCAGCGGCAGGAATGCGGCGATCCCCGCCAGGACGGCGACGATGACGAAGGCGAAGAAGGCGCCCGTCTCCCAACCGGATTTATAAAGAAAGACCGCGGCGGCTGCGGCGGCGGCGAGGCCCGCGGCGGTGCTCAGGATGAACTGTCGAACCGCCGCCTGGCGCTCCCCTTCCATCGCGGCGAGCCGCTCGACGATCGCCGGCTCGGCGCACAAGGCCTCCAGATCCCCGCTTACAAGCTCGATCATCAATCCCCCCGAGTTTCCGGCGAGACTGCCGCGCCTCCGCGACAATTGAAACACGATTCGAGCCGCCGCGGCATCGTGGCGCAACGGAATGGACCCAGGCTTCCCGCATCAACCTGTATCGGGAGCTTCTCCTATGTTGACCCTTATCGCCGCTTTGGCGGCCACCGCCGCGCCGGGTCCCGGCGAGCCCACGCTCGACGAGGTCCGGGCCGCCACCGCCCGCTTCCGCAACGTCGAGGCCGCCCTCGCCGAAGGCTATGTCCGCGATCCCACCGACATGTGCGACGTCGCCCCGATGATGGGCCGGCCCGCGGCGCTCGGCGGAATGGGCATCCATTTCTTCCGCCCGGATCTGCTCGGGATCACCGCTCCGCCCAACCCGCGGGTCGACGGCAACGGCACAAACACCGATTTCCGCAAGCCCTCGATCCTCATCTACGAGCCGCGCGCCGACGGCAGCCTCGAGCTGGTCGCGGTCGAGAATCTGGTCTTCAAGAAGGCCTGGCACGAAGCCGGCAACAAGGGCCTGCCGACCTTCCACGGAGTCGAATATGATCCCATGTCCGACGACAAGGCGACGCCGATCGACGAAGCGCATAATTTCGAGCCGCATTACGACCGCCACGTCTGGCTCTACCGGCGCAACGCGAACGGTATGTTCGCCCAGTTCAACCCGACCGTGACCTGCCGATTCCACAAGCCGATGGTGGTCGCCGGGAAAGGCGGGGCGGAGCATACGGGGCATTGAGAATGACAAATCCTCCCCGGCATTTGCCGGGGAGGGGGACCAGGCGAAGCCTGGTGGAGGGGCCTTACGGACTCCGCAGAACCCCTCCACCGCGCTTCGCGCGGTCCCCCTCCCCCGGAAATCCGGGGGAGGACTGAATCGCCCTATTCCCTTCTCAGCGGCAGAGTGAAGGTGAACCTGGCCCCCGGCCCCGGAGCGCTGTCGACGGCGACGTCGCCGCCCATCGCCCGGGCGAGCCGGCGGGCGATGTAGAGGCCGAGGCCGGTTCCCCCCGCCTCGTTCTGGTCGACCCGCTCGAACTTCTCGAAGATCCGCCCCTGGTCCTCGGCCGATATGCCCTTGCCCTGGTCGGCGATGATCAAGGCGGCGAGATCGCCCTCGCGGTCGGTCCTGACCCAGATATGTCCGTCCTCGGGCGAGTAGCGGATCGCGTTGGTGAGCAGATTGACGACGATCTGGTCGATCTGCAGGCGATCGAACGGCCGGACTTCACGCCGGCCCGCGAGGCGATCGACCTGGCCGACGTCGCCCGCCGGGCCGCCGGCCTGCTTTCCGTCCGCGCCGCCGACCGCAAGGTGACGAT
>JBEVDE010000318.1:0-17236 GCA_040514175.1 Allosphingosinicella sp.
GTCCGCCGCCCGATCCGACGCGTCACCCGTACGAGCTTCACATCCCCACCCTCGGCGTCGACGATGACGGCTAGGGCGGCGACTACCGCTTCGCCGGCGATCGGGCGGGCTTCCCGGCGCCGGTCATCCCGGACAGGAAGCACGTCATTATCGTCGTCCTCGAGAGCACCCGCGGGGATGCGATCGGGCGGGCGGTCGACGGCCGGCCGCTGACCCCGGCGATGAACGCGCTCGCCCAGAGCGGCAGCTACGCCCGCGAGGCGTACAGCCATATCGGCTTCACGACGGAATCGCTGAAGAGCCTGTTCACCGGAACGCTCAGCCCCCGGCCGGGGTCGCCGTCGCTGTTCCGGGACTTCAAGGCGAACGGCTACCGGATCGGAGTCTTTTCCGGCCAGGCGGAAAGCTATGGCGGGATCGCCGACATCGCCGGCTCGAGGGAGACGGCCGACGTCTTCGTCGACGCCGAAAGGCTCAAGTCGGAGCGCGCCTTCAGCTTCGGAACGACGGGCTCACTGCTGCTCGACGGGCGCAAGGTGCTGGGCGCCTTCGACCGCGCCTTCGGCTCCGCCGAGGGCTGGCGGCGGCCGACCTTCGCCTATTTCAACTTCCAGGAAGCGCATTTTCCTTATGCCCATCCGGACATGCCGCGCCTGCTGCCGGGAAAGCCGATCCCGCGCGGCGAGATCAGCCCGGCCAATAAAGCATGGGTCGCCCAGACTTATTGGAATGCCGTCGCCTATGACGACTGGCTGGTCGGGCAGCTGGTGGCTCGGCTGAAGCGGCTCGGCGTGTGGGACGACACTTTGCTGCTGGTCACCGCCGACCATGGCGAATCGCTGTTCGACGACGATTTCCTCGGCCACGGCCATGTCATCAACCGCCAGCAGACCCAGATCCCATTGATCCTGAGCCGGCCCGGAATCGCTATCGCCCAGCCGATCGGGCTCGCCGACTATCGCTCGCTGATCCTTCGCTCGCTCGGCGCGAGGGTGCCGGAGCGGCGCGGGCCGGTCTTCCAGCACGTCAGCGCTTTGGGCGCGCCGGCGGCGATCGGGCTGGTCGGGCCGGGGCCGCTGTGGACGACCTTCCAGCTCGAGACCGAGGAGGTGGCGTTTAGCGAGAGCGGCCGGCGGGTGCGCTATGGCGATCTGAAGCCGGGCAGCGCGGAAAAGGCGCGGGCCGACGCGGTGATCGACGAATGGAACCGGCAGCGGTGGCTGGCGCGGTAGACCCCCTCCCTGGAAGGGAGGGGCCAGGGGTGGGTCCGCCGAAGGCGGCCGAACCTCCGACTCAGCCGTAAGTCTCGCTTCGCTCGCCTACCCACCCCCGACCCCTCCCTTGCAGGGAGGGGAGGACTTAAACCGCCGTGCGGCCGTATTGCTGGTGGTTGAAGGGGTGGCTGATCGAGAGGCCGCCGTCGACGACCAGGGCGTGGCCGTTGACGTAGCTGGCTTCGTCCGAGGCGAGGAAGAGGGCGGCGGCGGCGATCTCTTCGGGGATTCCGCCGCGCTTCAGCGGGTTGAGGTGGCCGATCCGGTCTTCCTTGCCGGCCGCCCTCGCCCATTCGTAGACGGGGCGGGTCATGCCCGTTTCGATGAGGCCGGGGCAGATGGCGTTGACCCTGATGTTGGCGCCGGCGAGCTGGGTCGCGGCGACCTGGACGAGGTTGATCACGCCGGCCTTCGACGCCGAATAGGCCGGACCGCCGGCGCCGGCGCGCAGGCCCGCGACGCTGGCGGTGCAGACGATCGAGCCGCGGCCATTCTCCTTCATCGCCGGAGCCGAGTGCCTGATCGCGAGGGAGGGACCGATGAGGTTGACCCGCAATATCTCCTGCCAGTCGGCGACCTCCTGCTCGAACAGCGAGGCGAGGCCGCCCGACACTCCGGCGTTGGCGAAGAAGATGTCGAGGGCGCCGAAGCGCTGGAGAGCGGTCTGGACGAGGTCCTGAACGTCTTCCTCGCTGCCGGCGTCGGCCTGGACCGGAATCGCCGCGGCGCCGATTTCGGCGGCGGTCTCGTCCTGGCCCTTCAGATCGGCGCAGATCACTCTGGCGCCCTCGGCCGCGAAGCGGATCGCGCTGGCGCGGCCGATCCCGGAGCCGGCGCCGGTGACGATGGCGATCTTGTCGGCGAGCCTTGCCATATCGGTCCTTCCGTCATTCCCGCGAAAGCGGGAATGACGGATTAGCATCTACTCGCCTCGATGGGGAGCGACCCCGTCGCGGCGTCGCTCAATAATCGTCGCTGCGCCTTTCGGTCGGCGGGCCGCCCTGCGACCCTTCGGAGGAACCGTTCGGGCACCCGGCGTTGATCCACGCGCTCAGCGCCGCGATCACCTCGTCCTGGCTCGGATTGGCGCTGTTGTAGGGCGGATCGGGCTGCGGCATCTGGGGGATTCCGGAGAGATTGCCCTGGAGCGCGAGGATGATGTTGGAAGCGGCCGCATTGCCTTTGTCGACGACCGGATATTCATTGAAAATCGAGAGGTTCATGAAGCTCTCGTAATCGGTGTCCCAGAACACCCCGTGCGGCGCCTGGGTGGGAGAGACTCCGGCGCTGGCGACGAAATCGTTGAGCAAATTCTGCACGTCCGCGAAATTGTTCAGGGCCATGGTCAACGTCCTTTCTTCAATGAGCTTTGGCGAAGCAAGGTCGCCGCGGCCTGGTGGGGCAGTGGAAAGCCTTTCGGATTCTGGGCGACGGCGGTGCCCACGGGGTAGGGCATTATGGGTTGCGGGAAGAAGAAATTGCCGGTCGCCGCGATGACGCTGAAGTCGCCCCCCTGGAACTGCCCCGCCGCGCCGTGGCAGCCGACGCAGCCTCCGGCGGTGTAGCCGCGGAAGCTCGTCGTCTTCTTCACCGGATCGGTATAGAGCTTGAAGACCCGGGCCGCGTCCGGGTTGGGGACATTGCCCCCGGGCCCGGTGAGGCCGCCCTGGAAGAATTGCAGGGTGTCGTTGGTCTCGGTGGCGAAATTGGACAGGAAGAAGGTCTGGCTCGGGACCGCCCCGCCGGGATCGTCCTGGACGACCGCCTGGACTCCGATCAGCCGGTAATTGGCCCAGACGTTGGACTGGCCGTACTGGCTCCTGAGCTGGCTCTGGACGGCACTGTTCAGCGACGCGATCGCGGCGGGAATCGGGAATTGCCGGGCCGCGGTGATGATGCCCGGGTCCGGAAGCGGGCGCGGCACGTTGACCGGGCAGGTGCTCTGGCCCTTGATGCAATTCTGCACGGGGAGGGGCGCGTTGGTGAAGCGGAAGCCGTTGATCTCGTTCGAGACGTGCTCGAACGTCGCGAAGGTGAAGGTCGGGACGTTCGGCGTTTTCTGGATGATGTGCAGGCCGACGAGAAGGAAGATGGCGTTGTTGGCGGTGACCGGGGCGCCCTTGGCTGTCCCGGTATAATATATGAGCTTCGCCCAGTGGAACTTGCTGAGATCGTCGACGCTGCTGTCGTAGCGGCGCCACGTGGCCTTGATCTCGATCGCTCCGGCGGGGAACTCGAAAACCGGCTTGGTCGGATCATAGGTGGACGAGTTGGTGATCTTGGCGATCTCGTTGGTGCGCGCGGTCCCGCGCGGCCCCAAATTGTTGAAGCCCGTCTGCTTCAGATAGTTGAAGATGACAGGATTGCCCTTGGCCTCGTAGACGATCGGCGCCAAGGCCGCGGCGGCGTCGATCTGCGCCTGCGGCGCCCGGGCGGCGCGCAGCGCCTCCACCTTCTTTGCCTGCGGCGTGTAATACATGAAGGCGATGTCGATCTCGCTCGCTTCGTCGGCATTGTTGAACAGCCGAAGGTCGGCGCCGGCGGCCGGAGTGATCTTGAGGAAAGCGGGATATTGATAGGCCGGGGCCGCATTGGGATCGGGCAGTGTGTTGCCGGTCGACGTCGCATAGCCCGGATAGAGCTCCGCCCGGTGGTAGAAGGTCTCCCAGACGGTGGTTCCGCCGGGCCCGGTGCTTCCCGACGTGGCATTCGGATCGGGCTGGCCGCGAAGATAGGCCGACATGCACGGCGCCGGCGCGGGCTGGCAGGGTATGGGCGAAGCGTTGGGATTGGGCTTCGCCGGCCAGGTCATGGCGATGAATTCCTGCCAGGCGAAGATCGCGGCCTGATTGGGATCGGCGGGATTGGCGATGTCGGACGGCGGGGTCGGCCCGAACGCGATGGCGCCTGCGGCGGGCGCCGCCTGGGCGGGCGCTTCGCCGCGGGTCGCGACGATCCCCGTCAAGGCTGCCGAAGCCAGCAAGATTGCGGTAGAAATGTTCCTGATCGGCCGAGCGGCCGCGCCCCCGCGATTCATGATCTTTCCGTGCCCCCCAAAGCTATACGGATAAATCAACTGGAGCCTGAGCGGCCTCGCAGCCGGCGACTCATCTTCATCGGCAATTCAGGAAAGTTGAACTGTTACCGCGGAGCTGTCAATCCAGCCGCTAATCGATTGAATCCGTACAATTCTGAAGCAAACTTTGCGTTTCGGGCAAGTAATGAGGCGGCCGGGCCTCAGAGGCCGACCCCGGTGGTGCTTCCGCCGTCCACGACGATCGCCTGGCCGGTGACGAAGGTCGAGGCGTCCGAGGCCAGGAACACCGCGGCGCCGGCGATCTCGTGGGGCTCGCCGATGCGCTGCAGCGGGGTGTGGGCGGTGACCATCTTCAGAGTCTGCGGATTCTCCCACAGCGCCTTGGCGAAGTCGGTCCGGATCAGGCCGGGGGCGATGCAATTGACCCGGACCTGATGGGGGCCGAACTCGGCGGCGAGGTTGCGGGCGAGTTGGAAGTCGGCGGCCTTGGAGATATTGTAGGCGCCGATCACCGCCGAGGCCTTGAGGCCGCCGATCGAGCTGACGATGATGATCGAGCCCTGCTTGCGCTCGATCATCTCGGGCGCCACCATCTGGATAAGCCAATGGTTGGCGATGACGTTGTTCTCGAGGATCTTGCGGAACTGGTCGTCGCTGATTCCGCCCATCGGCCCGTAATAGGGGTTGGAGGCGGCGTTGCAGACGAGGATGTCGATCCGGCCCAATAGGCGGCGGGTTTCGTCGACGAGGGTCTGGAGCGCCTCCTTGGACGAGATGGAGGCGGGGACGACGATGGCGGCGCCCTCATGCTTCGCGTTGATCGCATCGGCGACCTCCTGGCAGGCGTCGGCCTTGCGGCTGGAGATGACCACCTTCGCGCCCTGATCGGCCATCGCCTCGGCGATCGCCCGGCCGATGCCGCGCGAGGAGCCGGTGACGATCGCGACTTTTCCGCTGAGGTCGAAGAGGGACATGTCTTTCTCCTTCTCGTCATCCCAGCGAAGGCTGGGATCCCGGCGGGTGATGGGCGCCGGCGCTTTTCACCCCCTGGGGCCCCAGCCTTCGCTGGGGCGACGGGCTATTCGAACACCACCACCGAGCGCGCCGCATCGCCGCGCTTCATCCTCTCGAAGCCCTCGTTGACCCGCTCCAGAGGGATCGTCTCGGCGACGATCGAGTCGAGGTCGAGAAGGCCGCGCAAATAGAAATCGACGAGTCGCGGGATGTCGACCGGGAAGCGGTTGGCGCCCATGAAGGCGCCCTGGAGCTTCTTGCCCGAGAGGAGGTCCATCGCGCCGAGGCCTACCGTCTCGTTCAGCGGCATCATGCCGAGGATGGTGGCGGTGCCGCCGCGGCGCAGGATCTTGACCGCGAGCGCCGCCGAGGCGGGGCGGCCGACCGCCTCGACCGCATGGTCGACCCCGCCTTTGGTCAGCTCGACGATGCCGGCGGCCGCGCCCTCGTCGAGCGGGTCGACGACGTCGGTGGCGCCGAGCCTGCGGGCGAGCTCTCGCTTCTCGGGCACGGGATCGGCGGCGATGATCCGGCCGGCGCCGGCGATCTTCGCGGCGTTGATCGTGGCGAGGCCGACTCCGCCGCAGCCGATCACCGCAAGAGTCTCGCCGGGGACGAGCTTGCAGGCGTTGAAGATGGTGCCGGCGCCGGTCGTCACCGCGCAGCCGATCACCGCGGCGCGGTCGAGCGGCATGGCCTTGTCGATGGCGACGCAGGCATGTTCGTGGACCAGCATCGCTTCGGCGAAGCCGGAGAGGTTGAGCATCTGGTTGACGGCGCTTCCGTCCGCGGCGGTGATCCGAGGCGGGGCGCCGCGGGCGCGGCGGGTGTCGCCGCCGGGGCAGAGCGACATCCGTCCCGTGACGCAATATTCGCAATGGCCGCAGAAAGCGGAGAGGCAGGTGACGACATGGTCGCCGGCCTTCACGGTGCGGACCTCGCTTCCCACCGCCTCGACCACGCCCGCCGCTTCGTGGCCGGGGATGCAGGGCAGGGGGTGCGGGTAGGTGCCCTCGATGAAGTGAAGATCGCTGTGGCACAGGCCGCAGGCGGCGGTGCGGATGAGCACCTCGCGGGGGCCGGGGGCGTCGAGGACGGCCCGCTCGATGGTGAGCGGGGCGCCGGGGGCGCGGAGGAAGGCGGCTTTCATCGGCCGTCACCCCGGACTTGATCCGGGGCCCATGAACACGGCGGTTCGAGAGCTCGAAGGTCCGTGTTCATGGGTCCCGGCTTTCGCCGGGATGACGCAGCGAACTTCCACCCACCCTCACACCGCATGCTTGGAGAACTCGATGCGGGCGATGGCGCGGTTGTGGACCTCGTCGGGGCCGTCGGCGAGGCGCAGGGTGCGGATCCCGGCCCAGCTCTTCGCCAGCTCGAAATCCTGGCTGACGCCGGCGCCGCCATGGGCCTGCACCGCATCGTCGATGATCCTCAGCGCCATGTTGGGCGCGTAGACCTTGATCATCGCGATCTCGGCCGCGGCGGCCTTGTTGCCGGCCTTGTCCATCATGTCGGCGGCCTTGAGGCAGAGAAGGCGCGACATGTCGATGTCGATCCGCGCGGCGGCGACCCTCTGCTCCCAGACGCTGTGCTCCATCAGCCTCTTGCCGAAGGCGGTTCGCGACTGGAGGCGCTTCACCATCGCCTTCAGCGCCTCCTCGGCGACTCCGATGGTGCGCATGCAATGGTGGATCCGGCCCGGCCCGAGCCGCCCTTGCGCGATCTCGAAGCCGCGGCCCTCGCCGAGCAGCATGTTGGAGGCGGGGATGCGCACGTCCTTGAGCTCGATCTCCATGTGGCCGTGCGGGGCGTCGTCATAGCCGTAGACGGTCAGCGCGCGCTCGACGGTCACGCCGGCAGCGTCGAGCGGCATCAGCACCATCGACTGCTGGCGATGCCTGTCGGCCCCGGTGTCGGTCTTGCCCATGACGATGGCGACCTTGCAGCGCGGGTCGCCGGCGCCGCTCGACCACCATTTGCGGCCGTTCAGGACATAATCGTCGCCGTCGCGGCGGATCTCGCACTGGATGTTGGTCGCGTCCGAAGAGGCGACGGCGGGCTCCGTCATCAGGAAGGCGGAGCGGATCTCGCCGTTCATCAGCGGGCGAAGCCACTGCTCCTTCTGCTCGAGCGTGCCGTAGCGGTGGAAAACCTCCATATTGCCGGTATCGGGGGCGGAGCAGTTGAACACCTCGCTCGCCCAGCCGATCCGGCCCATCTCCTCGGCGCAGAGGGCATATTCGAGATTGGTGAGCTGGGTGCCCTCGAACTCGAAGCTCTCGTCGACATGGCGGAGCGCCTGGCCCGGCGGCATGAACAAATTCCACAGGCCGGCGGCGCGCGCCTCGGGCTTCAGCGCCTCGATCACCTCGATCGGCTGCCAGCGGTCGCCGGCCTCGAGCTGGGATTTATAGTCCTTGGTCCTCGGCCGAATCCGAGTCTCGACGAACTCGCGCACCCGGTCGCGGTAGAAAGCCTGCCGTTCCGTAAGGTCAAAATCCATGCGACCTTATCCCCTTGCCTGACGTTTGCTGGAACTTACTCCCCCGCTGCCAGAAAGTGCGGATTTGGGGAAGTGGGGCGAAGGCCGGCGGTCGCTCAGCGACTCATGATGCGCCTTGCCTTCGCTCGCGGCACCACGAAGCCGCGTTTGCGCAGCTTCTCCCCGATCACCACGTCCGCGTCCTGAATGACCGCCGTGTCGATCAGCCTCTGGAGGAAGGCCGCAGGCGCTTTGTCGGAGGCGACAGGCCAACGCACCTGCGTCCAGGCCTCGAGCAAGAGATGGTCGGTGGTCGCCTGTCCCACGGAATCTCGGATGTCCCAGAACAGCGACCCCCAGATCTGGCCGTTGGCCAACCACACGTCCCGCATCTCCGAACCGAGGTCGGCAAAGCCCGCGGTTCCGGTCAGCGTCCGAAGATAGGGCCGGTCGAGCTTCATGGCGCGCGCACCGTTGGCTCCGAGCAGGGGCGTGTCCATGAAGCTGGCGGGAAAATAATCGGCGAGGCCGGACTGGATGCTGTTGGCGCCGACATTGCCGAAGGGCGGGGCATTGGGAAACTGGGTCAAAACGTGGTGCATATATTCGCGATAGGCGGCGAAGGGCTCCGAGCGCAGCGGGGCGCCGATGATGACCCGCTGCCGATCCTGATCGTAAGAGGCATTGTCTCCCTCGAAGGCGATGCTGACCTCGGCCTCGGGCAATTTGAAGCCGACCTGCTCCAGATAGCCGCAAAAGGCGCGCAGGGCGGTCTCCATCGCGGCCGCCTCGGAAGGCGCGGCCCCAGGTTCGAAGCGGAAGCGGCCGTCCGCTGCCGGCAAGCTGGGACCGCTGCCGGGCTGGCGGGTGGCCAGATAGGCGGCGAGGCGCTTGCCCAGCCCCGACGAGCCGACCAGGCCGGACGATAGCAGGAATTGCAGGTTGGCGGCGGCGGCTTCGCTCTCGCCGGTCTTGATCACCTCGAGAATTCGGTCGCTCTCGGCCTTGCGCCCGTCGAGTCGAAGCTGGGCCTGGGCCTTGTCGCGTTCGAGCTTGAGCTGGTTTTCGGCCTTCTCGCGCTCGAGCGCGCGGTTCGCTTCGGCGCGGTCCCGTTCGAGCTCGCGCTGCTGGCGGCCGTTGACGAAGGCGACGACGGCATTGCCGAGCGCGGCGATCGCCGCGGCGACGATGGCGAGGACCAAGGGGCTGGTCCAGCGCGACCGGTCCTGCTCGGCGCGGCGCAGATCGAGATCGGCCTTGCGCAAGGCCTGCTCGCTCTCGGCGAGGGCCTGCTGCCGGTCGCGGTGGGTCTGCTCCGCCTCGAACCGCTCCCTGTCCGAAACCGGCTCGGTCGCGGCGAAGGCGGGAAGAGTCGTGACCGCAGCCAGCGCCGCTGCAATCAAGACAATGCGGGAGTGTCGCATGACGTGAACCCCTTCGTCGGGCGGCGCCCGGGCAGCCGCGGCGCAGCGCCTCGCTGCCAGAAAGCGCGGTTTCGCGCCAGTGGCTAGCGGGTCAAGGGGCGGGAAGGGCGGCGGCGACCGAAGCGGCCGGCGCCTCGGACGCGGCCTCGATTGTCCGGCGGAATTCCGCGAGTCGACCGGGCGCAGGCGCTTGGGTCACCTCCTTGAACAATTCGCGGGCCGGCGAATGCACGGCCCGGCCGCTTACCGGCTTGCCGTACAGCGTGTCGGCGCGGCATCCGTCGGCGACGCCGTGGCGACCAGGAGGCCGGTCAGCAAGGCAAAGCGTATGATTGCGGTCATGGCGGCCCCCCGTTCCTTGCCGCAACATGCCGCAAAGGCCACCAAAGTTGCCAGACAGGACGGAACAGGCGGCCTCCCGCGCACGTTACGGCCCCGTGCCAAGCGTCTCCCCCAATTTCCTGATGCTCACCCGGATCGGCTTCGCCGCCCGCGGCTTGCTTTACCTCATCGTCGGCTATCTGGCGCTCAAGCTTGGGCGGGCGGAGGATGCGGGCGGGGCCCTCGAGCATGTCTCGCGCGAAGCGGGCGCCCCGGTGCTCGTCGCGCTTGCGCTCGGCTTCGTCGCCTACGGAATCTGGCGGGTGGCGGACGCGATCTTCGACACCCAGGGCAAGGGCAAGGACGCCAAGGGCATATCCGGCCGGCTGGCCGGAGCGCTGAGCGGCTTCATCCATCTCGGCCTCGCCTATACGGCCGCCAAGCTCGCCACCGTCGGCGGTTCGGGCGGCGATTCGAGCGAGAAAGCGGAGAGCGGCGCGGCGACGGCGATGAGCCTTCCGGGCGGCGAGCTGATCCTCTACGCGGCGGCGGCGATCCTGGTCGTGGCCGGGGTCGCCCAGCTCGGCATCGCGGTCAAAAGGAGCTTCTGCAAGCATCTCGCGCCCGAGGCCCGGCGCAAATGGTGGGTGATCGCCGCCGGCGCCGGCGGCCACGCCGCGCGGGGCGTGATCTTCCTCGCCGCCGCCTGGCTGGTGTTCAACGCGACCCGCCATCACCAGGCCGAGGAAGCCGGGGCCCTCGGCGACGCCCTGCTCAGCCTTCCCGACTGGCTCCGCGCCGCCGTCGCCGCGGGCCTGTGCCTATTCGGCGCCTACAGCCTGATCGAGGCCCGCTACCGGATCATTCCCGATCCTCATGTCAAGCGCCGGCTGGCCGAGACGATCGGCTGACCGCCGGTCAGAATTTGGTCAGCACCACATAGAGCAGGACGGCGCAAACGAACGCGGTCAGAAGCGCGGCGCCGATCCCGAACTGCGCACCCATCAGGAAGCAGGCGGCGGCGATCGTTCCCAGCAGGAGCAGCGTCAGCATGGCGAAGGCGACCGGCGGCCAGCTTCCCGCGGCGACCACCCAGCGCGACTGCCTGGGCACATAATCGGGATCGACCGCGACCGGCGGCGCGCCGTCGGCGACGAACCGGGCTATGTCGTCCCACTGGCTTTCCTTGACGCCGGCGCCGTGGCCACCCCCGACATAATAGACCTGATGCGAGACCGAATCCCCCAGAGGGACGCTGCTGATCCGCGGAACTTCGGCGCCGGCAATCGTGCTGGCGAGCTGTGTGAAGCCGCGGTGCCCCGCGCCGCCGAGGTCGAACGGACGAAAAGGCGAAAGGCCGTGCGGGAAGATCGCCACCACCCAGTCTCCGCTGGCGACGTAATTCAGGATCTGCTCCGCCTGCCGGCGCGAGCCGGTGACCAGCGACTGCCAGTCGTAGTCGGTGCGCACGACGCTACCGGCGAGAACGATACGCTTGAAGCGAGCGGCCGGGTAATCGCGAAGCGCGCGCGCGACGAGATAGGTGCCGTTGGAATGGCCGACATAGAAGAAGTCCGCGTTGGGATAGAGGGCGCGGCAGTCGGCGTAACGGTCCATCAGCCAGCGCACCTTGTCTCGACGCACCCAGGGCAGGATGAAGGGCAGCATGGCCAAATAGCCGTAGCTGAGGGTCATCGCCCGGACGACTCGCGGCGAGCGCGCCTCCTCCATGACCTTGCGGGCGATCTTCTGGGTCCAGAAGCCGCGGTCGCGAATGCCGTGGATCACGAAGACGACGTCGGTGACCTTCGGGTCCGCGGCCGGCGGCGGCCCGTTCGCCGCGAAGGTCGGCGGAACCGCGTCGCCGGTGTCGCGCAGGCTTGTCACCGACCGCGTCAGCGCCGCGATGAAACGCCGCCGCCTTTCCGCCGCGGGTCCCGGTCCGTCCAGTTCGAGCGCCTGCTTATGGTCGGTGGCGGGCAGGTCGATCAGGACGAAACTTTCGGTTCCCAGGTCGACCGCGAAGTCGACGGTGTCGTCGGGCGAGACGGTATTGTCGACCGACCCCAGCAGCTGGACGACGACGATCGGTTTTTCCCGCCTTTGCTGGACCAGCGCGAGCCATTGCAGCCGCGACTGAACCACGAAAGGCGCGCCGCGCCGGACGCTGAGGAAAGTCCACCGGCCGTTGAAGAGCGTGTCGCCGATGAGCGAAACGATCGCCAGGCCGGTCGCGATGAGCCAGGCGTGCGCGGCGGTCGGCGACCAGCCACGCGACATGCCGGCGAGAAGGATCAGTCGCTCGACCCTTCCGGCCCACGGCTTGGCCTCGCGGTGGCGCTCGAGACCCGCTTCGAAGGGGGCCGAGTCGGTTTCCCCGTGCGCGAGGATGGCCAGCTTGCGCGCGATCAGCGAGCCCATGCTGTGCCCGACGATGACGATCGAGCTGGCGTTGCCCTCGCGGACGAGGACGTCGACGGCGTCGAGCAGGTTGGCGGCGATCGCTTCGGGAGGAACGACGTTGACCAGTCGCGAGCAGGCGAGGTGCGGCGTGTAAAGGGCGCAGCCGGGAAAGGCCTCCTTCGCGGCCGCTGCCACGCTCGCCAACGGCTCCTCGCGGCGACGCAGGCCATGAAGGATGACGACGAGCGTCGCCCCAGGCGCCGAACCCCGCTTGTAGCAGTCGCGTTGCACCGGCCCCATAGGCTTGCTCCGAAATTCGCCGCCGGACCATGTTCGCTCTGGATCGGCAGCGAGTCGACGGCAAAATTCTCCATTCCGGCGGCAATCGCGAGGAGACTTCCGCCACTTGTTACCGCCACCCCCTCGAACGCTTGACTTATATATAAAACACTTATAAGTATGGTGCGTATAAGGAGTCGGCATGACCCGCAAGGCCTTTCAGGATTACGACAGACCATCGGTCGCGACCGATCTCGTCCTGATGTCGGTGCGCTCGGGCCGGCTCGCCGTGCTGCTGCAGAAACGGGATCAGGACGCCGAGGCCGGCAAATGGGCGCTCCCGGGCGGCTTCGTCGGCATCGGCGAGAGCCTCGACGTCGCCGCCGGTCGGGTGCTCGCGCAGAAGGCGCGGATGGCCGGAGCCTGGGTCGAGCAACTCTATACGTTCGGCGCGCCGAAGCGGGATCCGCGCGGGCGGGTGATCACCGTCGCCTATTTCGCGCTGCTGCCCGAGTCGAGGTTCGAAGCCGCTTTGACCGCCGCATCGGACCTCGCCCTGGCCGAGGTGAAGGTCGACTGGGCCGGCGAGACCGGCGGGCCCGCCCGGGCGATCGACGGGGAGGGGGCTGAGCTGCCGCTCGCCTTCGACCATGCCGAGATCCTCGGCCTCGCCGTCAAGCGCCTCCGCGGCAAGCTCGATTATTCCGACATCGCCTTCGCTTTGCTTCCGGAGCTCTTCACGCTTCGCGAGCTGCAGCAGGTGCACGAGGCGATCCTCGGCCTGCCGCTCAACAAGCCCGCGTTCCGGCGCCGACTGACCGACGGCGGCAGACTCGAAGCGACCGGACGGCGCGAATCCGGCACCGGTTTCAGACCCGCCGAACTCTATCGCCGCAAGGCGCCCTGAAGAAAGGATCCGATCATGGCCGCCATCCGCAATTTCGGTTTCGCCGCTTTGCTGCGCAGCGAGGCGAGCAGCTACGTCATCCGCTATCGCTCCGGCCGCCCGGTCCGCGCCGGCCGAGGCCTCGCTTTCTGGTTCCGGCCGCAGCGCGCCAGCATCGCCGAGCTGCCGATGGACGACCGCGACACCGCCTTGTTCGTCAAGGGGCGCAGCAAGGACTTTCAGGACGTCGCGGTGCAGGGCCGGATCAGCTGGCGGGTCGCCGATCCCCAGCGTCTCGCCGAGCGGGTCGACTTCACCATCGGCCTCCTTACCGGCGATCATAAAGGGGAGCCGGTCGACCAGATCGAGAGCCGCTTCGGCGGCCTCGCCCATCAGGCGGCGGCGCAATATCTGATGGAGCGGCCGGTGCGCGAATTGCTAGACTCCGGGCTGGAGCCGCTTCGGCAGCGGATCGAGGCCGCCCTCGCCGACGCTCCGGCCCTGATCGACATCGGGGTGGAGACGATCACGGTCCGGCTCAGCAGCATCGCCCCGTCGAGCGAGCTGGAACGGGCGCTTCAGATCCCGACCTTCGAGGCGCTTCAGCAGAAGGCGGACGAGGCTATGTTCGAGCGTCGGGCACTTGCGGTCGATAAGGAAAGGGCGATCGCCGAGAACGAGCTCGCCAACAAGGTCGAGCTGGCGCGGCGCGAGAAGCGGCTGATCTCCGAGGAGGCGGACAATGCCCGCGCCCGGGCGGTCGCGGCCGCCGAGGCGGGCCAGGTGGCGGCGGACGCCGAGGCGGAGCGCATCCGGAGCGTCGAATCCGCCCGGGCGGAGGCGGAGCAGGGCCATATGGCGGTCTATCGCGACGTGCCCGGCGACGTCCTGCTCGGCCTCGCCGCCCGCGATTTCGCGGCGAAGCTGGAAAGCATCAACGAGCTCAACGTCACTCCGGACCTGATCGCCTCGCTGATCGGCGAGTTCCGCAAGGGGGCGCCGGCCGTGCTCGTGGACGCGCGGTAAGAGGCGCCAGGAAAGGAGCGGCGCCATGGGCGTGGTCGCGCGAAGAGCGGTGTTCGTCACCCGCGAGACCGATCTGGAATCGCTCCTCGCCCGGCATGGCACCCGCGAGCAGGCGCGCTTCTACCTCGAGACGAGGGGGCAGGAGATCGGCGAGGTGGAGCGGCGCCACGAGCGTTTCGCCGCCGCTCTGCACGAGGCGCGGGCGGGCGCCCCGGCGGACTGGCGGCAGGTGCTGGTGAAACGGGCCGATTTCGACCGCTTCCTGTTCGCGCCGGAAGATGTGATCGTCGCGGTCGGCCAGGACGGGCTCGTCGCCAACGTCGCCAAATATCTGCGCGGCCAGCCGGTGATCGGCGTTAATCCCGATCCCGCGCTGTTCGACGGAATCCTCGCGCGCTGGCCGGCCGGCCGGCTCGGCCTTGCGCTCAGGGCCGCGGCCGCGGGCGCCGCCGGGCTCCAGCGACGGACGATGGTCGAGGCGCGTCTCGACGGCGGCGAGCGGCTGCTCGCCCTCAACGAAATCTTCGTCGGTCACCGAAGCCACCAGTCCGCCCGCTACGAGATCGCGATCGGCGGCACGCGCGAATATCAATCGTCGAGCGGCCTCATCGCCGCGACCGGCACCGGCGCGACCGGCTGGGCGCGCTCGATCATGGGCGCGACCGGCTCGCAGGTGCCGCTGGCGCCGGACGACCGCGCCTTCGGCTATTTCGTGCGCGAGCCCTTTCCAAGCGTCGCGACGGGCACGAGCGTGCGCTTCGGCCGGGTCGAGGCGGCGTCGTCGATCGAGATCGTCTCGCGCCTCAACGAGGGCGGCGCGATCTTCGCCGACGGGATCGAGAAGGACTTCCTCGCCTTCGACTGGGGCCGGCGGGTCGAGCTCCGGGTAGCGGAGGAGATGCTCAACCTGGTCGTGGAATGACGGGTCGGCGGGCCTGCGCGTGCGCGAGGCATTCGACCTCGACGAGGGCGCAAAATTGGTGCCTGGCACCAATTATTCCACGTCCAGGGAAATTGGTGCCAGGCACCAATTACGGCCCCGGGGAAATTGGTGCCTGGCACTAATTACCTGGCACTAATTACCGTCTCGCGCCTCAACGAGGGCGGCGCGATCTTCGCCGACGTGATCGTGAAGGACTTCCTCGCCTTCGACTGGGGCCGGCGGGTCGAGCTCCGGGTAGCGGAGGAGGTGCTCAACCTGGTCGTCGAATAGGGCGCGCGGCGCTTCCCCACCGGAAAATCGGTGTCTGACACCATTTATTGCGGGATCACCGCGCCGGCGCGTGCGCGAGGCATTCGACCTCGACGAGGGCGCCCAGCGCCAGGCCGTCCGCGCCGAAGGCGCTTCGGGCGGGGAGGCGATCGGGCTTGAAATAGGTCATGTAGACCTGATTGAACGCCTGCCACTGCTTCATGTCGTCGATCATCACCGTGCATTTGAACACATCGTCGAACGAGCGGCCGGCGCGGGCGAGCAGGGCGCCGATATTGTCCATCGTCCGGCGGGTCTGGGCCTCGATCCCCGGAGCGAGCGTGCCGTCGTCGCGGGTTCCGATCACGCCTGACAGGTAGAGCACGTCGCCGACTCGCACCGCGGAGGAGAAGGGCAGCCGGAAGCCGCCGGCCCGCGCCGCGGCCTGCACCGCCTCGTCGGGCGGATAATATTCGACCCGGGGGCGCTCGGCGGCGGCGGCGCAGCCGGCCAGCGGCAAGGCGGCAGCGACGAGCAGGGCGCCGAAGGTCTTCATGGCGGCCCTTCTAATGCGACCTCCAGCGCCGGTCCATGTCCGGTTGACGCCTCCGTCGAGCCGCGCCATTGACGTTAACGTAAAGCTGAGGAGCCCTGCCGTGAGCGACCTGGAAACCTTCCGAGCCGAGACCCGAGCCTGGCTCGAGGCGAATTGTCCGGCCGAGATGCGCGAGCCGATGCGGGACGAGAGCGACGCCTGCTGGGGCGGGCGCGATGCGGTGTTCAAGAACGAGGCGCAGAAGCAGTGGATGGACCGGATGGCCCAGCGCGGCTGGACCGTGCCCGACTGGCCGCAGGAATATGGGGGCGGCGGCCTGTCGCCGGCGCAGACCAAGATCCTCAGGCAGGAAATGGCGCGGATCGGGGCGCGCAACCCGCTGATGAGCTTCGGCATCTCGATGCTCGGCCCGGCCCTGCTCAAATATGGCACGGAGGCGCAGAAGAAGCGCTTCCTGACCGAGATCGCCCGCGGCGAGATCCGCTGGTGCCAGGGCTATTCGGAGCCCAATGCCGGCTCCGACCTCGCCTCGCTCCAGACCAGATGCGAGGACAAAGGCGACCATTGGCTGGTCAACGGCCAGAAGGTGTGGACCAGCTATGCCGACAAGGCGGACTGGATCTTCTGCCTGGTGCGCACCGATTTCCAGGCGCCCAAGCATAAGGGGATCAGCTTCCTCCTGTTCGACATGGCGAGCCCCGGCGTGTCGACCAAGCCGATCCTGCTCATCTCCGGAAACTCGCCCTTCTGCGAGACCTTCTTCGACGATGTCGAGGTACCCAAGGACCAGCTCGTCGGCGAGGCCGGCAAGGGCTGGGACGTCGCCAAATATCTGCTCGGCCACGAGCGCGAGATGATCAGCGGAATGGGCCTCGGCGGCCAGACCGAAAGCCTCGGCGAGGCCTTTGCGGACCTGCTTGCCGACGACCCGGTGCTCCGCGCCGACATGGCCCGCTTCGACGTCGACGCCATGGCGTTCCGGGCGATGTCCGAGCGGTTCATCGACGAATTGAAGGTAGGCATGGCCCACCCCGCCCAGCCGTCGATGATGAAATATGCAGGCACCGAGCTCAACAAGGCCCGCCATGAGCTGGTCATGGCGGCGGGCGGCTCGAACGCGCTCGAATGGGAGAGCGAGCGAAGCCGCAAGGGCAAGTCGGCGCGCGAATGGCTGAGGACCAAGGCCAATTCGATCGAAGGCGGGACGAGCGAGGTCCAGCTCGGGATCATCGCGAAACGGATTTTGGATTTGCCGGGGGCGTAAGTAACGTGCCCCCTCTCCCCTTCAGGGGAGAGGGTTGGGGAGAGGGGGCGGTCGATTGCGCGATCAGGTTCTTCT
>JBEVDE010000143.1:0-26784 GCA_040514175.1 Allosphingosinicella sp.
CGTGGCGGAACTGGTAGACGCGCAGCGTTGAGGTCGCTGTGGCCGAAAGGCCGTGGAAGTTCGAGTCTTCTCGACCGCACCAGAGTCTTGGAGCGAGCGCACATTGCGCCGTCCGTGATAGTCGTCGGTAAAGCGGCTGATGAGGCCTCGGCGTTCGCTTTTGTTCTTGACACGGGCTGTCTTAGAGCCTAGTTAGATTTTAACACGGCCGGCCCCGGCACCCTAGGGTGTGAGCGGGCCGGTTTTTTATGTGCGGGGCGCTTTCATGGCGACAGCGTACAACAAGCCGTTTTTAACGGTCCCTCAGCAGGTCGCGCGGCTCAGATCGCGTGGGTTAGATATGGGCGCAGACGCCGATGCCGAGGCTCTTCTCACTCAATTCGGCTATTACCGACTCAGTGGCTACTGGCATCCGTTGCGACAGTCGGAATGGGACGTCGAGAGCGCCAGCATCCTCTACAAGGACGAGTTCAAGCAGGGCTCGACGCTCGACCAAGCGGTAGCCCTTGCCGAGTTCGACCGACAATTGCGGTCGCTCTTCCTAGGGGCAATCGAGCGGATCGAGATCGGCATCCGCGTTCGGGTCGCTCTGCTGTTCGGAAGCCGCGGCGCGTTTACTCACCGGGACGTGAACCAGTACTATCCTAAATTTGCGACTGGGCTCGATCCGAAAACCGGGGAAGCCTCGTTCGACGCATGGCTCGAGCGAGTCGACGACCACGAGGAACGATCAAAGGAGCAATTTGCGCTACATTTTCGTCAAAAGTACGGACTCCCATTACCTCTGTGGGTAAGCATCGAGGTATGGGACTTCGGAATGTTGTCCAAGGCGATAGGCGGAATGACTATTGCCGACCAGAAAGCGCTTAGCGTGCCCCTTGAACTTAGCCGAACCGGTCTTTTCCCGAGTTGGCTTCGGGCAATCAATCATGTACGAAACATATGCGCACATTACTCTCGCCTTTGGAACCGCTCACCCTCGGATCAAGCGATTCCACCCAAGCTCGGCGAACACTCTTTGCTGGACCATCTGGCGACGGACTCGTTCGCCCATGTTCGGCTATATGTGGTGGCAGCAATCATCCAGTTCCTGCTTCGACAGATCGACACGGCGTTCGCTGCCACGTGGTCGAAAGCCCTGAAAGCGCATTTCGCTACGTTCCCGATAATTGCGGGCGTCCCGGTTGGACAATCAGGCTTCCCACCCGGCTGGGAGACCCAAGCGCTGTGGAACTGATTTGATTTATCAAGGGCCTCTACTGCGTCAAAATAGCGACGCTCCACTTCCTTAGGCCATTGCTGAATGTCCTTTGCCGTGGCCTTCATCTGCATCATGCTTGGCGCATGAACGAGGCCCAGCCCCCCAGACGCGCCTTCGGCCTCTGGATCTGCCTCGCGCTCGTCATCGGTAACATGATCGGCTCGGGCGTGTTCCTGCTTCCGCAGCAGCTCGCCCCCTACGGCTGGAACGCGATCCTCGGCTGGGGGGTGACGATCCCGGGGGCGCTTTGCCTGGCCTTCGTCTTCGCAAGCCTAGCCCGGCGCTTTCCGCGCGCGGGCGGGCCCTATGCCTATACGATGGAGGCGTTCGGCGCCGCGCCCGGATTCGCCGTCGCCTGGAGCTACTGGATCTCGGTGTGGAGCGCCAATGCCGCCATCTCGCTGGCGGCGGTCTCCTATCTCAGCCATTTCCTGCCCGGCCTCGCCGCCGCCCCCGGCCTCGCCGCGATCGGCTTCGTCTGGGCCTTCACCCTGATCAACTGCCTCAGCGTCAAGGGCGCGGGCGAGGTCCAGCTCGCCACCACCTTGCTCAAGCTCCTCCCGCTCGTCGCGGCGATCGTCCTGACCCTGGGCATCGCCGCGACCGGCGACCGCCCCGACGCGGCGCCGCTGCCGGCCTCCGACATCAGCTGGACCGGGGTCACGGCGACCGCCGCTTTGACCTTGTGGGCGATGGTCGGCTTCGAATCGGCGACGATCCCGGCCGGCCATGTCCGCGATCCCGAGCGGACGATCCCGCGAGCGACGATGATCGGCACCCTGATCACCGGGATCGTCTATCTGATCGCCTGCTCGGGCGTCGCTCTGCTGCTTCCGCCTGACCAGGCGGCCGCCTCCAACGCCCCCTTCGCCGACTTCATCGGCCGCTATTGGGGGGCGGGCCCGGCCTCGCTGGTCGCCCTGTTCGCGACGATCAGCGCGCTGGGCGCGCTCAATGGCTGGGTCATGATCCAGGGCGAAATGCCGGCGGCGCTGGCGCGGGACGGGATGTTCCCGGCCTGGTTCGCGCGGACCTCGAAGGCGGGGGCCCCGGTCCGGGCCCACCTCGTCTCGAGCGGCCTCGTCACCTTGCTCCTGCTCGCCAACCAGAGCCGCTCGATGGGCGGCATGTTCGCCTTCATGGCCCTGCTGTCGACGGCCGCCTCGCTGGTCGCCTATCTGACCTGCTCGCTGGCCGCGCTCCGGCTGCAGGCGACCGGCCGGATTCCCCGCTCACCGATATTGCCCGCCGTCGCCGTCGCCGGCGCGCTCTACTCGGCCTGGGCGATCTACGGAACCGGCGCGGAGCCGGCCTGGTGGGGCGCGGCTTTGCTTGCGAGCGGCCTTCCGGTCTATCTGCTGATGCGGGGAAACCTGTTGCGTCCCCGGATCGTTGACGGGGCTTCATCGACAGGCGGGACATGATGGCGGACCAGGTACGAGATCGCTCGGAATATTCGGAGCGGGAGTGGCGCGAGAAGCTGACGGCGGAGCAATATCGGGTGCTTCGCGAGGCCGGCACCGAGCCGCCCTTCACCGGCCGCTACGTCGACAATCACGACGAGGGCGAATATCGCTGCGCCGGCTGCGGCGGGACCTTGTTCGAAAGCGATTCCAAGTTCGACAGCGGCAGCGGCTGGCCGAGCTTCACCGAGGCGGCGGAGGCGGCGGTGAGCGAGCATGCCGACATGAGCCACGGCATGCGCCGGGTCGAGGTTCGCTGCGCCCGCTGCGACGGTCATCTCGGCCACCTCTTCCCCGACGGGCCGGCGCCGACCGGGCTTCGCTATTGCATCAACAGCGCCTCGCTGGACTTCAAGGCGAAGAAATAGCCGCCGTCATCCCGGCGAGGAGCGCTGCACGCCCCCTCCTCCGCTTCTCCCTCCTCCCTCCCTTGTCGCCCGACTCATCCGGCCCTAGGTTGCGCGACCGATGGCCAGTGCTGCTTCCCCTCCGCCGTCCCGCCTTCGCCGGACGCTGATCACTTCCCTCAAGATCGGGCTGTACTCGGGCCTCATCGCCCTCGTCGCCCTGATCGTCGCGGTCGGGGTCGCGATGGGCTCGCTGCCCAGCTACCAGGAGCTGGTCCGCCGCGACGATCTCGGCCAGATGATCCGGGTCCGGGCGGCCGACGGATCGGAGCTGATCGCGCTCGGCCCGAGCTTCGGCGAGTGGCTGAGCTACGAGCAGATACCCGACATCATGAAGGACGCGATGGTCGCGGTCGAGGACAAGCGCTTCCGCTCGCATCCCGGAGTCGACCCGATCGGCACCGCCCGGGCCTTCAAGGTCCGCTTCACCAAGGGCCGCTGGACCCAGGGCGGCTCGACCATCACCCAGCAGCTCGCCCGCAACATCTTCCTCACCAACAGCCGGACCTTCGGCCGCAAGGCGCGCGAAGGCGTGCTGGCGCTGGCGCTCGAGCGGCGCTTCTCCAAGAACCAGATCCTCGAGCTCTACCTCAACCGGGTCTATTTCGGCGGCGGCGCCTACGGCATCGACGCCGCCTCGCGCCGCTTCTTCGGCCATTCGGCCAAGACCCTGAGCCTCTCCGAAGCGGCGATCATCGCCGGCCTGGTCAAGGCCCCGTCCAACTATGCGCCGACCGCCGACGCCGAGGCCGCCCGAGGCCGGGCCGAGGTGGTCATAAAGCTGATGCAGGAAAATGGCGACATCACGCCCGCCATGGCGGCCGGGGCGGAGCCGGCCGAGGTCCGCATCATCCCGACCGCCAAGCAGAACAGCGTGCGCTATTTCACCGACTGGGTGCTTCCCCAGCTCGACACTTTGATCGACGAGACCGTCGATCCGATCGAGGTGTGGACGACGCTCGACCCCAATATGCAGCGACTGGGCGACCAGGTGATCAACGCGACCACCCCGGACGGCGCCCAGGGCGCGCTGGTCGCGCTCGATCGCGACGGCTCGATCCGGGCGATGATCGGCGGGCGCGACTATGTCCGGTCGCTCTACAACCGCGCCACCCAGGCGACCCGCCAGCCGGGCTCGTCGTTCAAATTGTTCGTCTACCTCGCCGCGATCGAAGCCAATATCAAACCGGACGACATCGTCACGGACGAGCCGATCACGATCAACGGCTGGAGCCCCCGCAACAACAGCCGGGGTTATGCAGGCCAGGTCACCGTGCGCCAGGCCTTCGCCCAGTCGATCAACACGGTCTCGGTCCGCCTCGCCCAGGAAGTGGGCTTCCGCACCGTCGCCGACATGGCGCAGCGCTTCGGAATCACGACCCCGGTCGTCACCCACCCGTCGATGGCGCTTGGAAGCTCCGAAGTCCGGCTGATCGACATGACCCGCGCCTTCGCCTCGGTGGCGGCGAAGGGCAATGCGGTCGTCCCCTACGGGATCAAAAGGGTGACCACCGCCGGCGGGCAGATCCTCTACCAGCACCAGCCGGACGAGAATCGCGTGCTGGTCGCGCCCTGGGTCGCGGCGCAGATGACCGACCTGCTCCAGGCGGCGGTCCTGACCGGGACCGGCCGCGGCGCCCAGATCGGCCGGCCGGTGGCGGGCAAGACCGGAACCACCACCTCCAACAAGGACGGCTGGTTCCTCGGCTTCTCAAGCGGGCTCACCACCGGCATCTGGATGGGGCGCGACGACAACAAGGCGATCCCCGGGCTCCAGGGCGGCCGCGCGCCGGCCCGGGCCTTCCACGATTTCATGCAGCGCGCCGTCGCCAACCGGCCCGCGGAGAATTTCGAGATCGCCGTTCAGATGCCCGAATGGGCGGTCTCCGAGACCGAGGAGGAGACCTGGTTCGAGGCGCCTGAAAACGGCGGGGTCCTCGTCAATCCCGACGGAAGCGGGCCTCCGGAAGGGTTCCAGCCGCTTCCGCCGCGCGCCGACGAGGCCGAGCCCGCCCCGGACCGGGAGGAACGGCTCGACCAGGATTTCATCGACCGGGCGATCGACCGGGACCGCGAACGGGACCGGCTGGAGCGGATTCGCGAACGGGACCGCGAGCGCGAACGGGACCGGCGGGAGGAGCGACGGCGGGATCCGGACCTGGCGCCGCCGGTCGAGCGCCGCTCAGACCGTTCGGCCGATCCGATGGAGTGACGGCCCGTGCCGGCGAAGCCATAGCCGGGCCGGTTTCGGATCCGCCGCCAGAAGGGTCTCGACGAGGGCGTGGAAATCGGTGCCGTGGTTCATATGGACCCGGTGGGCGACCTCATGGGCGACCGTCGCCCGCCTGACCCAGTCCGGCGCGAGGATGAGGCGCCAGCTGTAGCGTATCCCGCCCGAGGCCGAGCAGCTTCCCCAGCGCGACAGAGGATCGCCGATGCCGATCCGGCTCACCTGCACCCCGGCTTTGGCGGCGAACTCCGCCGTCTCGGCGGCGAGCGTGTCGAGGGCGTGGCGCCGAAGCCAGCGCAACAGCCGCGCCTCGAGCCCTTCTTCCGGCCCGCCGGCGACCAGCCGTCCCGCCTCCAGCCGCGGGGTGCGCGGCCGGTCCGGGCTCCAGTCGATCCGGTGCGGCCGGTCGTAGAGAGGCAGGTCGGTCCCCGGCGCCAGCGGAAGCGCCGGAGCCACCTCGGCCAGCCGCGCCTCGATCCAGGCGCGATGGCCGTCCGCCCAGGCCAAAGCCTTGCGGCGCGACGCGCGCCTGGGAATGGTCAGGACGACCTCGCCGGTTCGGCGGTCGACGCGCAGCCGCATCGCCCGGGCCGTCGGCGAGACGCTGAGCTTCACCTCAAAGCTCACGTTCGACCAGATGATGTTCGAGGTCGCCGGCTTCGTCCTCGGCCACCGTCCAGCCGCGGATCGACATTCCGGCGCGGTGGACGGCGTCGCGGTCGCCGCAGACCAGATAATGCCAGCCGGGGAGCGGCTTGCCCTCGGAGCGAAGCCGGTAGGCGCAGGTCGACGGCAGCCAGGTGAGCGCTCCGACCTTGGAAGAGGTCAGCCGGACGCAATCGGGCACATAGGCCTTGCGGCCCCGGTAATTGGTGCAGCGGGCGGTGTGGCGATCGAGCAGTCGGCAGGCGACGTTGGTAGGGTGAATCGCGCCGGTATCGTCATCCTCGAGCTTGTGCAGGCAGCATTTGCCGCAGCCGTCGCACAAGGCCTCCCACTCGGCGCGGCTCAGCGCGGCGAGAGGCTTGTCCCAGAAATTCACTTAACCCACCGTTCGAGCTCCGCCGCCACCGCTCCGGCGCCTTTCTCATAAGGGAGAAGGGCGATCGGCTTGCCGTCGGGCCCGATCAGCTCGGCGACCCGGCTGTGGTTGACGTCATAGCCGCCGCCCGCTGCGGGCTCCCCCTTGGCGCCATAGGCGCCGTAGCGTTTGACCATGTCGGCGACCTGCCTCTCGGTCCCGGTCAGGCCGACCAGCCGGGGGTGGAAGGCGGCGACATATTCCTTGAGCACCGCCGGCGTGTCGCGCTCCGGATCGACGCTGACGAAGATCGGCGTCACTTGCGCCGCCCGCGCCGGATCGTCTTTCTCGAAGCGGCGAAGGGCCTGGCCGATGACGGCCAGATCCGTCGGGCAGACGTCGGGGCAATGGGTGAAGCCGAAATACATGATCCGGTATTTCCCCGCGAAGTCCCGCTCGGTCACCTGCCGCCCGTCCTGATTCGTCAGGGTGAACGGCCCGCCGATCGCCGCGCCCTCGAGCGGCGGCGCCTCGGCGCCGCCGGAGCAGGCGGCGAGCGCCAGCCCGAGCGACAGGCACAGGATCGTCCGAAGGCGGGTTTTGCGGGTTTCGTTCATGGCGGAGGCAGGTCTGTCTTGCTATAGGCGGGCCGACAAGTCGAGACGGGGAAGCGAGAGTGTTCAACAAGTTCGGCCGAGCGCTGGCGGCGTCCATCATCCTGGTGCTGGCGGTCCCGGCGTCGGGGCAGCAGGGTTTTTCCGACAGCTTCAATTTCCTCAAGGCGGTCCGGGAGCGCGACGGCGACAAGGTCACCGACCTGGTCAGCGAGCCGGGCTCGACCGTGATCAACACCCGCGAGCGCGGCAGTGGCGAAGGCGCGCTTCACCTCGTCGTCCGCGGCCGCGATATCAACTGGCTCACCTTCCTCCTCGCTAAAGGCGCCCGGCCCGATTTGCAGAGCAATCGCGGCGAAACCCCGCTCACCCTGGCGGCGCAGATCGGCTGGATCGAAGGGGCCGAGCAGCTGCTGGCGAGGCGGGCGAGCGTCAACCTCGCCAACGGCCGCGGCGAAACCCCCCTTATCCTGGCCACCCAGCGCCGCGACATGGCCATGGTCCGTCTGCTCCTCGGCCGCGGCGCCGATCCCAAGCGCACCGACAATGTCGCCGGCATGTCGGCCCTCGACTACGCCCGGCAGGATCCGCGCGCCGGCGCGGTCCTGAAGATGCTCGAAGCCAAGGCGGCGCCGGCCAGGCCGGTGGCGGGGCCGACGAAGTAGCTGCTCCCCGGCGAAGGCCGGGGAACTAAGCGAATCCCGTCAGGCCTGGATCCAGATCCCCGACCAGCCGCCGCGCCGCCCGGCGGGCGAAGCGCAGCGTCTCCGCCTTGCGGCGCGCCGGTGCAAGCTTGCGCAGCGGCGCCTCGCGGACCACCGCCGCGTCGTATCGGTCGGCGACGAGCAGGCCGCAGAGCTGGGGCTGGAAGCCGGGCTCCTCGAACGGGCTGAGGTCGAACCTCGCCGGCACCGCCCAGAAGAAGCGGTCGCAATAGCCGAGATATTCGATCCATTTGGAGTCGCCCATCAGGTCGGCGCGCGACACCTTGATCTCGACGATGGTGATCAGGCCCGACGAATCGATCGCCATCATGTCGGCGCGGCGGCCGTTGGGCAGCGGCACCTCGCACAGAGCGAACAGATCCTGGTTGAAGAACAGGCGAGTCACGCCGCGCGCCACGTCCAGGGCGGCGAGCGGCGCGTCGGCGAAGCATAGCTCCGGCTGGAGACTCGGACGGGCGGCCATCCGGACAGGTTAGAATGAATCGGGAACGGTGAAAAGGCTCAGCGGTAGAAGATGTGGTTTCCGACCGCGGCGACCCGGGTGAGGCGCCAGCGCGGCGAAACGCGCTTGGCGTGGAAGAAGAGCGCCTTGGGCGCCGGTCCGTCGGCCAGGTCCTGGACGGCGATATGGGCGATGGCGACCGCCCGCTTCCAGGCGAGCGAGGCCCGGGCGATGGCCGGGAAGCGGCCGCCGCGGATGAAGGAGAATTGGCCGCGCTGCTTGACCACGCCGCAGGCCGAGGCCGGGAAACGGCCGGAACGGGCGCGGTTGAGGATCACTTCGGCGACGCTGAGCTGGCCGTTGAGAGGCTCGCCCTTGGCCTCGAAATAGACGGCGCCGGCCAGGCATTCATGCTGGGCGTCCGAGGTCCGCGTACTGGCATGTTCGGCGACGAGCTCCGCCAGGCTGCGGCGAATCGCCGGCTCCTCAATCTCGACGGGCGCGGGCGGGGCCGACGCCGCGGGCGGCGGGGCGCCGAGCGGCGAAGCGGCGGGCTCCAGGGCGGCGCCGGAATCGGTGAGCATGGTGGTGAGCGGAGTCCCGGTCAGCTCCCAGGCCAGTGACGGGGCGCCGAAGGCGAAAACGAAAGCGGCGGCCGCGACGGACGCGGCGCGAAAAAAGCGGATCATTCAATCTCAAAACAGTGCGGCGAGCGGTCCCGGGCGGATGCATGTGATAGAGAAGCGCATCCGGGGTCCGCCTTCCGTCTCGCGTGGCCGTCCCCCCAGTTCCGGGTTCGTGACGGCCCCCCGCTCTCGAAGGACAGCGGCCGGGCTAGTTTGTGCAGTGCAGCAGAGTCAATCGAGCGCGTTCATTTCAGCGGCGAACCGTTCGGCAGACGGGATGTCCAGTTCAATTAACCATAAATCCGGGTCGAAACGCCTCCGGCGCGCGATGAACTCCGGAACTTCGCTTGAATTCTCAAGACGTTGGCTTCCACTCTCCTGCCAGGCGTAGCGGCCGTCGGGTTGCAGGAGGCGCTCGAACAGGCGCGGATTAACGCCTTTTTCCAGCAGGATGACCAGAATCGAGCCGGCCGTCGCGTCGCCTTTGGCGAGCACCGCTCCGAACCCGCCTTCGCCTTCGGCCTTGCGAATCAGGGCGCTCGCCAGCACCGACGCGGCGATTCGCGGCGCCATCAGCCGGCGGCATAGCCGGGCAGGCCGCTCAGCGGGATGTGCGAGCGCATGAAGGTGCCGGTGCCGCTGGCGGCGAGCTCGCCGTCCGCATCGATCAGCCGGGCCTCGCCGACCAGGACCCGGCGCCTGCCGCTCGCCCAGCGCCCCTCGGCGGTGACCGGGCCGGTCCGGAGCGGACGGGTGAAAAGCAGGTTGAAGGCGGTGGTGAGCAGGAAGCGGTCGGTGACGAGGCTGTTGCAGGCGTAGAAAGCGGCGTCGTCCATCATCTTGAAATAGAGCGTGCCGTGGGCGGCGCCGGCGGCGTGGAAGAGCGGCTCGCGCACCTCGAAGCGGATCCGGGCGAAGCCCTTCTCGACGATCTCGAGCCGCGATTCGAACAGGCCGTTCACCGGCGCATGACGGTAGAGCGACTCGAGCGCCCGGAAATGGGCGGCCGCGCCGGCGTCCGCCTCAGGCGGCATTGCGGCTCTCGACTCCGGACAGCAAGGCGAACAGCGCGTCGCGCGAGCGGGCGCCGCGAAGCTTGGCCACCGTGCCCCGGTCGCGAAGCACCCGGCTGACCGAGGCGAGCGCCTTGAGGTGATCGGCGCCGGCGTCGGGCGGCGACAGGATCAGGAAGACGAGGTCGACCGGAAGCCGGTCCACCGACGAGAAGTCGATCGGCGCAGTCAGCCGCGCGAAATAGCCGAACACGCCGTCGAGACCCGCGATACGGGCGTGCGGGATGGCGATTCCGCCGCCGAAGCCTGTCGAGCCGATCTTCTCGCGGTCGGTCAAGGCGGCGACGATGGTCTTCGAATCGAGCGCGGTGCGCCGGGCCGCGGCGGCGCCGAGCAGCTGGAAAAGACCCTTCTTGTTCGGGACATTCATCCCCCCATCGACGCAGTCGACGGTCAGGATGTCGGTAATGTCGTTCATCGTCTCACCGAACGCGGTCGCCCCCGGCCGCTCTTTCAAAAATGTGAAGGAATGACGGGCGTGCCCGCCGGCGATCTCATTGGCCTTGCGGCTCGTCCTCGCCTCGTCGGTTGGCGAAGGCCTCCGCCTGCTCCAGCTCCACCGCCGCTTCGGCATGGTGATCCTTGCGGCGGCCGGAATGGCGCCTCAGCTGCGCCTCGACCTTGTCGGCCGCCGCTTCGAAGGCCGCCGGGGCCGCGGACGCCCGGTCGGTCGCCTTCAGCACCACCCCTTGGGGCGCGTAAGCGACGATCTCGCAGGTGAAGCCATGATCGTGCGGTCCCTTGCCGAACGTCACCTGGGCCGAGACGAGCCGGGACGCATATTTTTCGGCGACGGCGGTGAGCCGGGTGCTCACCCGTTCCTGCAAGGCCTCGCCGGTGTCGAGCTGGTGACCGGAGACGCGGATATCCATGGCTTTCTCCAGCAAAGGGTCGCGGCGATTAGGCGCGGCGGCGCACCGACGTCAACCGCGCCCGTCCAGACGGTGCCATATGGGGTCGACGAGCGTGGCAAGGAAGGAGGCATGCGCTTGAAGCTCTTCTTCGCTCGGCGCGTGCGCCCGCGGCGGACGGATCTCGATGACGATCGTGGCCGAATCGCCGGCGGCGGCCTGGGCCGCTTCCTCGATCCGCTCGGCGGCGATGTCGGTGAGGGTGAGGCCGATCTGGCGGCCGCCGGTCAGCTCGACATAGCATTGGGCGAGGAGCTGGGCGTCGATCAGGGCGCCGTGCTTGACCCGGACGCTCCGGTCGACTCCGAAGCGGGTGCAGAGCGCGTCGAGGCTGTGCTTGGCGCCGGGATGCTTCGAACGGGCGATCTGGAGCGTGTCGACCATCCGGGTCAGGCAGACGAGCGGGTGGCCGCAATTGTTGAGCTCGTGGTTGAGGAAGCCGAAGTCGAAGCTGGCATTGTGGGCGACGAGCGGACAATCGCCGAGGAATTCGAGCAGGTCCCGCGCCCGGTCGCGGAAGCGCGGCTTGTCGGCGAGAAAGGCGTCGGTGAGGCCGTGAACCGCCTCGGCGCCGCTCGGCATCGACCGCTCCGGATTGAAATAGGCATGGAAGGTTCGCCCGGTCTCGACCCGGTTCCAAAGCTCGACGCAGCCGATCTCGACGACCCGATCGCCGGTAAGCGGGCTGAGGCCCGTGGTTTCCGTGTCGAAGACGATTTCCCGCATGGCTTCGACTATGAATCGGCGGGCGGGACGAGGCAAGCGAGGATTCGGCGAACCGCTCGTCGAGTTTTCTCGAGCGGCCCCGACGTATCGATGACGAAATCCGCGCGTGCGCGCTTCTCCGGGTCGGGAAGCTGACGGGCGAGGATCTGCTCGAATTTCTCTTGAGTCATGCCCGGGCGCCGGAGGACACGTTCGCGCTGCACCTCGGCCGGCGCGGAAACGACGACGATCTTGTCGACCTGCTCCGACCCGCCGGCTTCGAAGAGGAGCGGGATGTCGAGGACGACCAGAGGGCGCCTGGCGTTGGCGGCCAGGAATGCCTCCCGTTCCACCGCCACCGCGGGATGGATCAGGGCCTCGAGCCGGCGGAGCGCCTCCGGCTCGCCGAGCACCCGCTCCGCCAGGGCGCCGCGGTTGACGCCTTCAGGGCCGGTGGTGCCGGGGAAGTGCGCCTCGATCTCGTCGACCAGCGCCCCTTCAGGCCCCTGCAGCCGGTGTACGACGGCGTCGGCGTCGAACATCGGCACGCCTTCGTCGGCGAACATCTTCGCGACCGTGGACTTGCCCATGCCGATCGAGCCGGTGAGGCCGAGGACGATCATGCAACGAGCCTTTCGCGAAGCTCGGCGTCATGCTGACGAGGGGGGGGCTCGCCGAAGAAGGCCTGGAAGGCGACGGCCGCCTGCTCGACCAGCATCGACAGTCCGTCGATCGTCCGAAGGCCCCGGGCCCGGGCGTCGCGCAGAAGCAGCGTCTCAATCGGCGAATAAACGAGATCGAAAACGATTCCCTCCTCCTCGATCGATTCGAGCGACAGCGGGAAGGGCGGAAAGCCGGACATGCCGAGCGGGCTGGCATTGACCAGCAGTCGGGCGGGGGGAAGCGGGTTCGACAAAGCGATTGGGAAGCCCTGAACGCCTTCATAATCGTCGGCGACCTTCGCCATCTTCGCCGGGTCGCGCATGGCGATCCAGATCGGCCCGTAGCCGAAAATGGCGAGCGCGGTCATGACGGAATAGAGGACTCCGCCGGCGCCGACGACGATCGCCGGGCCCCTTTGCTCGCCCAGGCGAAGGCCGTGAAGCCGGCGCAGCGGTTCGATGAGTCCGTTGACGTCCGTGTTCATTCCCTCGAGCGATCCGTCCCCGCGCCGTATCGCGGCGTTGATGGGCTCGACGGGGAAGCTCGGATCGCGGTGCTTGTGCGCATAGCGGAGCGCCTCGATCTTATGCGGCATGGTGATGCTGCAGCCGCGCCAATTCTCGTCCCGGACGCGAGCTTCGAAATAGCTGCCCAGCTCGGCGGGACGAACGAGACAGGCGCGATAATCCGCTTCCAGGCCCAGCTTCCCGAGCCAGAATTTATGAATGACGGGCGATTTTGAATGGCCGATCGGATCGCCGATCACCTCGGCGTAGGGGAGGTCCATCAGCGCCACCGCGAAGGCGTCATGACTTCAGAAACCCGCGCTCGCGCAGATAGCCGAGCAGGGGGAGGAGCGGCATCCCGAGGATGGCGAAATGGCTGCCCTCGATCCGGTCGAACAATTGCGCGCCGGGACCCTCGATCCGGTAGCCGCCGACGCTCCAGCGGACATGCTCATATTCGCGGTCGAGATAGTCCTCGAGGAAGGCGTCGCTCAGACGCCGCATGGTCAAGGTCACGGTTTCGCAGCCCCACCACACTCCTTCGCCGCTTTGGGCGATGACGGCCGCGCTGTGCAGCCGGTGGGTCGATCCGCTCAGCGAGAGCAATTGGCGGCGGGCCTCGTCGCGCGACGTCGGCTTGCCGAGCAGGGTGCCGTCGTCGCGTTCGAGGGTCTGGTCGGAGCCGAGCACCAGATCGGTGGCCGCCGCCTCGACCGAAAGCGCCTTCAATTGGGCGAGCTCTTCGGCGACTCCGCGCGAATCGAAGCCTGCGCCCCACAGCCCGGCCTTGGCGGCCGCCTCGTCGAGCTCGGCCTCGACCGCCTCGAACGGCACCCCGGCCGCCTCGAGCATGCGCCTTCGGGCTTCGCTCTTCGAGGCGAGGAGAAGCTTCACGCGCCTTCCCCGGCGCCGGCTGCCAGGTCCATCCGCTCGTTGCACAATTTGACGATGGCGAAGGCGGTCTCCTCGATCGAGCGGCGGGTGACGTCGATCACCGGCCAGTCGTTGTCCGCGAAGATCCGGCGGGCGAAGGCGAGCTCGGCATTGACCGCCTCGATGTCGACATAGTCGGTCTCGGGGGCCTGGTTGAGGGCGAGCAGCCGGTTGCGGCGGATCTGGACCAGCCGGTCGGGATTGGTGGTGAGGCCGACGACGAGCGGATGCTCGAGCGCGAAGAGGGACGGGGGCGGGGGCGCCTCCGGCACGAGCGGGATGTTGGCGACCTTGTAGCCGCGATTGGCGAGATAGATGGAGGTCGGGGTCTTCGACGTCCGCGAGACGCCGGCGAGGACGATGTCGGCTTCCTCCCAATTCTCCGAGCCGATGCCGTCGTCATGGGCGATGGTGAACTGGATCGCGTCGACCCGGGCGAAATAGGCGGCGTCGAGCGCATGCTGCCGGCCCGGCCGGCCATGGGCTTCCTGGCCGAGAACGGCGGAAAGGGCATGGACGACGGGGTCCAGCACCGAGACCGCGTGGATTCCGCGGCGGCGGGTCTGCTTCTCGAGCTCGCGCCGGATCGTGCTGTTCACCAAAGTATAAAGGACCAGGCCAGGACGGCGTTCGACATCGTCGAGCACCCGGTCGAGATGGCCTTCCGAGCGCACCATCGGCCATGGATGGCGGAGCACCTCGACGCCGTCGAACTGGGCGAGGCAGGCCTTGGCGATCACCTCCAGCGTCTCTCCGGTCGAGTCCGAGAGGAGATGCAGGTGGAGAGGATCGGCCATCAGGCGCGGCTGTGGATAAGCATGTGGGAATCGCTAGCTCAAGCCTCGGGAGCGTTGCAAGCGAGGGCTTTGCCCCCGCAATCCGGATTTCGTCCACAGAGTCGCAAAGGTGAAGAACTTCTTACCGCCAGGCTGTGGAAAGCGGGGATGAACGGCGCGAATCCGCGGGCTTCCGCCACCCCTTCAGAGTCAAGCTGTTTGCAAAATCGGGTGAAGCCAATAAACCCCGCGACGCGCCTTCCTACAACCTACTACAGACTCTCTTTAAATAAGATTCTTATAGAGAGTAGAGCGGAGCCCTTCCCGACATGGCCGTCGCCGACAAGCCCCTTCTCCACGTGCTAAGGGGCGGAAAAGCCGAGAGAAGTCCGCTGTGGCTGATGCGCCAGGCCGGCCGCTACCTGCCAGAATATAGGGCGCTGCGGGCGGACAAGGGGGGCTTTCTCGACCTGGTCCAGGATCCGGACGCCGCGGCCGAGGTGACTCTCCAGCCGATCCGCCGCTTCGGCTTCGACGGCGCGATCCTCTTCTCCGACATCCTCATGATCCCCTTCGCCTTGGGCCAGGATCTTCGCTTCGAGGCCGGCGAGGGTCCGCGCCTGTCGCCGCCTCTGGTCGACTCGGCGCTCGCCGGGCTCGACTCGGCCCGGGGCCGTCTCGAGCCCGTCTACGCAACTGTGGAGAAAGTTGCGAAGTGTCTCCCGGAAGCCACGACTTTTCTTGGCTTCGCCGGCAGCCCGTGGACCGTCGCGACCTATATGGTGGCCGGCCAGGGCAGCAAGGACCAGGGCGAGGCGCGAAGGCTCGCTTACGGGGATCCGTCGGCCTTTCAGGCGATCATGGACGCCATCTCGGGGCTCACCGTCGATTATCTCTCGCGCCAGGTGGAGAGCGGGGTCGAGGCGGTGCAATTGTTCGACAGCTGGGCCGGAAGCCTGTCGCCGGCGCAGTTCGAGCGCTGGGTGATCGCGCCGACCGCCGCGCTCGTCGCCGCCTTCAAGGCCCGCCACCCCGACACCCCCGTCATCGGCTTTCCCAAGGGCGCCGGCGGCAAGCTCGCGGCCTATGCCCGCGAGACCGGAGTCGATGCGATCGGCCTCGACGAGACGGTCGACCCCGTCTGGGCCGACGCCGCGCTTCCGCCGGGCCTGCCCGTCCAGGGCAATCTCGACCCTCTGGCGCTGATCGCCGGCGGCGAGGCGCTTGAAACCGCGGTGGGGCGCATCCTATCTAGCCTGGCGGGGCGACCGCATATCTTCAACCTGGGGCATGGCATCTTGCCGGACACGCCGATCCCGCACGTCGAGAAGCTCATCGAGCTGGTGCGCGCGTGACCGATGCCCTCGCGACGGCCCTCAGCTTGACCTACGCCTGGATCAAGGCCGGCCACGTCATCTTCGTGATCTTCTGGATCGCGGGCCTGTTCATGCTTCCGCGATTCTACGTCTACCATCAGGAATCGGCGCCCGGCTCCGCCGAGGAGCTGAGGTGGATCGAGCGCGAGCGCAAGCTCAGGCGGATCATCATCACCCCGGCGATGATCCTGGTCTGGATCTTCGGCCTGGCGCTCGCCTGGACGAGCCAGGCCTGGACGATGGGCTGGTTCCAGGCCAAGTTCGTCCTCGTCGTCGCCCTCTCCGCCTATCACGGCTGGATGGTCGGCTACGGCCGCAAGCTCGCCAACGGCGAGCGGCCGCTGAGCGGCCGGGGCCTCAGGATGATGAACGAGGTGCCGGGCATCGCGGTGGTTCTGATCGTCGTGCTGGTGATCGTCAGGCCGTTCTGACGGTTGACTTGAAAAATCGCGGAGCCTAACGCCACCCAAGTCGTTCGCCTGCCATCCGCGCGGGCATTTCAGCCGCCGAAAAACCAAATCCCGCACGGCGCGCCGACCCAAATCTCCATTTTCCGAGTATCTTCTTCATGCATCTCAAAGACCTGAAGCAAAAATCCCCCGCCGACCTCGTGGCCATGGCCGAAGAGCTCGGAATCGAGGGCGCCTCGACCCTGCGCAAGCAGGAGCTGATGTTCTCAATCCTCAAGGTCCAGGCCGAGAATGGCGAGGAGATCATGGGCCAGGGCACGATCGAGGTGCTCCCCGACGGATTCGGCTTCCTGCGTTCGCCCGAGGCCAATTATCTCGCCGGCCCCGACGACATCTACGTCTCGCCCAACCAGGTCAGGAAATTCGGCCTCAGGACCGGCGACACGGTCGAGGGCGAGATCCGCGGCCCCAAGGACGGCGAGCGCTATTTCGCCCTCGTGCGGCTCATCTCCGTCAATTTCGACGAGCCCGACGCTGTCCGCCACCGCGTCAATTTCGACAATCTCACCCCGCTCTATCCGGACGAGAAGCTGACCCTCGACAGCGCCGATCCGACCGTCAAGGACAAGTCGGCGCGGGTGATCGACATCATCTCGCCGCAGGGCAAGGGCCAGCGCGCCCTCATCGTCGCGCCGCCGAGGACCGGCAAGACCGTCCTCCTCCAGAACATCGCCCGGGCGATCACCGACAACCATCCCGAGGTCTTCCTCATCGTCCTGCTCATCGACGAGCGGCCCGAGGAGGTCACCGACATGCAGCGCTCGGTGAAGGGCGAGGTCATCTCCTCGACCTTCGACGAGCCCGCCAGCCGCCACGTCCAGGTCGCCGAGATGGTGATCGAGAAGGCCAAGCGCCTCGTCGAGCACAAGAAGGATGTCGTTATCCTCCTCGACTCGATCACCCGCCTCGGCCGCGCCTACAACACCGTCGTGCCCTCGTCGGGCAAGGTGCTGACCGGCGGCGTCGACGCCAACGCGTTGCAGCGGCCCAAGCGCTTCTTCGGCGCCGCCCGCAACATCGAGGAGGGCGGCTCGCTCTCGATCATCGCCACCGCGCTGATCGACACCGGCTCCAAGATGGACGAGGTCATTTTCGAGGAGTTCAAGGGCACCGGCAATTCCGAGATCGTCCTCGACCGCAAGGTCAGCGACAAGCGCATCTTCCCCTCGCTCGACGTCGGCAAGTCCGGCACCCGCAAGGAGGAATTGCTCGTCGACCAGGCGACGCTCTCCAAGATGTGGGTGCTTCGCCGGATCCTCATGCAGATGGGCACGGTCGATGCGATGCAGTTCCTCCTCGACAAGATGAAGGACGCCAAGTCGAACGAGGATTTCTTCGCCTCCATGAACCAGTAAGCCGGCGGAGGCCTTTCGCGTGTTTCTGCTCGATCTCATGCTCAGCGCCCAGGGCGCCGTCGCCCCGATCGGGATCGGCGGCATGTGGGACGCGATCGTCACCGACTTCTCGAAGCTCGACACCGCCGCGGCCTGGGTCGTCTTCGGCCAGGTGCTGATGATCGACATCATGCTCGCCGGCGACAACGCCATCGTCGTCGGAGCGCTCGCCGCGGGCCTTCCGCCCGACCAGCGCCGCAAGGTGATCCTGATCGGAATCCTGGCGGCGCTCGTCCTTCGAATCGCCTTCGCTTTGGTCGTCACGCAATTAATGCAGATCGTCGGCCTGACCTTCGCCGGCGGCCTGCTCCTGCTCTGGGTGAGCTGGAAGATGTGGCGCGAGCTTCGCCATTCGGGCCAGTCGCACGGCTCTCCCGAGGTCGAGGGCGACGAGGGCAGCGGCCTCAGGCCCGCCAGGAGCTTCGCCTCCGCCGCCTGGGCGGTGGCGGTGGCCGACGTCTCGATGAGCCTCGACAACGTGCTCGCGGTGGCCGGAGCGGCGCGCGAGCATCCCGGCATCCTCATCATCGGCCTGCTTCTGGCGGTCGCCCTGATGGGCGTCGCCGCCAACATCCTCGCCAAATATATCGAGCGCTACCGCTGGATCGCCTGGGTCGGCCTCGCCGTCATCGTCTACGTCGCCGGCAAGATGATCTACGACGGCTACGTCGACCCCCATGTGGGGCTGGGCACGCTGTTCGGCTGATCAGGGAAGAAGGACCGTCGAGCCCGTCGTCGCCCGCGACTCGATCGCGCGGTGCGCGTCGGCCGCCTCGAGCAAGGGGAAGGTGACGCCGATCCGGATCGTCACCGCGCCTTTCCCGATCATCTCGAACAGACGCCCGGCCGAGGCCGCCATCTCCTCCGCGCTCTTGCAATAATCGGCCAGGGTCGGCCGGGTGACGAAGATCGAGCCGGCGCCGAGCAGGTCGAGCGCGGTGAAGGCCGGCACCGGGCCGGAGGCGTTGCCGTAGGTGACGAGCAGGCCGCGGCGGGCGACCGAGCCGAGCGACGCCTTCCAGCTCGCCTCGCCGACCCCGTCGAGCACGATCGGAACGCCCCGGCCGCCGGTCAGCGCTCGGACCTCGGCGGCGAGCTCATCCATCGGGCAGCATAAGCTATGATCGGCGCCGAGCTCGCCGGCCAGGGCCGCCTTCCGGCTGTCGCCGGAATGGGCGATCACCGTCGCTCCGATCGCCTTCAGCCAGGGCACGAGGATCGAGCCCATGCCGCCCGCCGCGGCGTGGACGAGGACCGTCTGCCCCGCCTCGACCCGGGCGCAGCGCTCGACGAGATATTCGGCGGTGCAGCCCTTGAGCATCGCCGCCGCGGCGGTTTCGCTGGCGATCGCATCGGGAAGCTTGACCAGCCGGTCCGCGGCGATCGTCCGGTGGGTGGCGTAGGCGCCGAGCGGGCCGGTGAAATAGCCGACCCGATAGCCCTCGCGAAATCCGCTCACGCCCTCGCCGACCGCCTCGACCACCCCCGCCCCCTCGCCGCCCAGCCCCGACGGCAGGGGCAGCGCGTAGAGGCCGGAGCGGTGATAGGTGTCGATGAAGTTGAGCCCGACCGCTTCGTTGCGGACCAGCACTTCGCCGGGCCCGGGCCGGGGCACGTCGATATGCTCGGCCTCGAGGACTTCCGGCCCGCCGGTCTTGCGAAGGATGAAGGCGTAGGGGTCGGTCATCGGGTCTCCGGTGCAATCGCCGGCCGGGCCGGATGGTTCCGACCGCGTTCGCTGCAATGCAGCAGGTGCCTGTTACCTTGTGCAGTGCAACAGGTGCCTGTCACCTTGTGCGGTGCAGCACAGCCTCGAGGCCTTCGCCGCCGCCGGTCTTGCGAAGGAAGAAGGCCGTCGGGATCGGTCCATTCGGGGCTCCGTGACGGGCTCGTAAAAAAGAGGGAAGAAAGGGCTTCGACAGGCTCAGCCCGAACGGGATGGTAAGACGGGCCGATGCAGCCCTTCGGCCTGAGCCTGTCGAAGGCCATTCCTTCTAGCCCAGATGCTCGGCGAAGAAGGCTTCCGTCCTCCGATCGGCAAGCCGCGCCGCTTCCTCGCTCCGCCTCTGGCCCATTTCCGCCGCGAAGCCGTGATCCTCGCCCGGATAATCGTGGAGAATGACCCGGGGATGATCGTCCAGCCCTTCGTGCATCGCCTCCTGCTGGTCCGGGGTGACGAAATGGTCGGCGCCGGCGATATGGAGCATGAGCGGGTGGGCGATGGCGTGCTTCTCGCCGAGCAGGCCCGGTATCCCGACCGCATAATAACCGACGCTGGCATTGGCGTCGGTGCGCGCCGCCGCCATGAAAGCGAGCCGGCCGCCGAGGCAATAGCCGACGATCCCGATCTTGCCGCCGTCGCCGAGCCGGGCGCGGGCGGCGCGGATCGTCGCCTCGATGTCGACGACGCCCTGCGCCTGGTCGAACTTGCCCATGAGGTCGAGCGCCCGGCTGAACTCGTCGGGAACGTCGGGATCGAGCTCGACGCCCGGCTCGATCCGCCAGAACAGGTCCGGCGCGAGGGCGAGATAGCCTTTCTCGGCCCAGGCCTCGCACTTGCGCCTGATGCCCTCGTTGACTCCGAATATCTCCTGGATGACGACGATCGCCGCGCGGGGGCCGGCGCCCCCCTCCGGCTCGGCGGCATAAGCGTCGAAGCCGCTTTCTCCCTCGAGCGTGTCGATCCGGATCGTCGCCATGTCGTCTCCTCCTTGTCTCGGGCGGCGCTTCTATACACATAGCAGCCAGACCAGCGGAAGGACCGGCCATGAAGATCAGCGTCGACGTCGACTGCACTCCGGAGGAAGCGCGGCGCTTCCTCGGCCTCCCCGACCTCGCTCCGGTCCACGAGGCCTATGTCCAACGCATGACCAAGGCGGCGAGCGAGGGGCTGACCGCCGAATCGGCGGCGGAGATGATGAAGGCCTGGGGCCCGATGAACGAAGCCGGACTGGCGATGTGGCGCTCCATGGTCGAGGGGATAAGCGGGAAGACGACTTGAGGTGAAGGCGGCGGACGAAAGATCCCGAACGGAACTGAGGGACTTGAACGACACCATCTTCGCCTTGTCGTCCGGTAGCCCGCCCGCCGCGATCGCGGTGGTTCGCATCAGCGGGCCTCGGGCCGATTCGGCGCTCCAAGTCCTCGCGGGCAGGCTGCCGGAGCCGCGGGTCGCCACCTTGACCAATCTCGAATGGGAGGGCGAGCGGCTCGACAATGCCCTCGTCCTGCGCTTCCCGGGCCCGCGCAGCGCCACCGGCGAGGATGTGGCGGAGCTTCACCTCCATGGCGGCCGGGCGGTGGTGACGGCGGTCCTGGAGGCGCTTGGCGAGGTGGAGGGGCTTCGTCCGGCCGAACCGGGCGAATTCACCCGCCGGGCCTTCGAGAACGGCCGAATCGACCTCGCCGAGGCGGAGGGCCTCGCCGACCTGCTCGGCGCCGAGACCCGGTCGCAGCACCGCGCCGCGCTCGCCATGGCCGGCGGCGCGCTCAGCCGGCGGGTGGAGGCATGGCGTCAACGGCTGCTGGCGCTGGCGGCGGCGCTCGAGGCGGCGCTCGATTTTTCGGACGAAGGCGAGGTCGGCGAGGCCTGGCCGAAGGGCTGGGCCGGCGACGTCGCCTCGCTCGCCGGCGAGATGGAGGCGCTGCTCGCACGGCCTCCGGCGGAGCGGCTGCGCGACGGCCTGCGAGTCGTCATCGCAGGTCCGCCGAACGCTGGAAAGTCCAGCCTTCTCAACGCATTAGCCCAGAGGGAGGCGGCGATAACCTCGGCCGTCCCGGGAACCACCCGCGACCTGATCGAAGCGCCGACGGCGATCGGCGGGCTGCCCTATCTCCTCATCGACACGGCCGGGCTCCGCGAAAGCGCCGAAGAGATCGAGCGGATCGGCGTCGAGCGGGGACGCGCAAGCGTCGCCACGGCCGACCTGGTCCTCTGGCTGGGCGAGCCCGCGGATTCGCCCGACCGGGACCGGACCATCCTCGTCCAGTCGAAATGCGACCTTCCGGGCGCGCCCCGCGACGCGGACGTCCGGGTGTCGGCGCTGACCGGGGAGGGCATCCAAGAGCTGATAGCGGCGATGGCCGAGCGGAGCCGGACGCTTCTTCCCCAGGAAGGCGACGTGGCCGCCAATGCCCGCCAGCGGGAAGCCATCGCTCTCGCACATCGTCACCTGCGCGAGGCCTGCGCCGCCGACATGCTGATCGCCGCCGAAGCGCTCCGCCAGGCCCGGGTCGAGCTGGACCGGGTCACCGGCCGCGCCGGTGTCGAGGACATGCTGGATATTCTTTTCGGACGCTTCTGCATCGGCAAATAGCGGCCGGCGCCCGGAATTTTTCGACCATTCCGGCGAGGATGCAAAAGCAGGATGGGTTCGCACAAAGGCACAAAGGCACAAAGAATCCGCGAAGCGGCTAATCTCGCGGCTTACTTAAAAAAGCCGTATCGGCAGCGCGGATCGGGCCTTCGGCCGGGTCACGATGGTAGCGGCAAGATCGGAAATCATGGCTGCCTCTCGGGCGTGGAAAGGGACGCGACATTGTTTCACGTGGAACATATAGAGCCGCAGCTGTGACTCGGGATTTCGACATCATCGTCGTGGGCGGCGGCCATGCTGGCTGCGAGGCTGCGGCCGCCGCCGCCCGAATGGGCGCGCGCGTCGCGCTGGTCAGCTTCGCGCGGGAGCAGATCGGGGCCATGTCGTGCAATCCGGCGATCGGCGGCCTGGGCAAGGGCCATCTGGTCCGCGAAGTGGACGCGTTCGACGGGCTGATCGCCCGCGCGGTCGATTCGGCCGGGATCCACTACCGGATGCTCAACGCCAGCAAGGGCGCGGCCGTGCGCGGGCCCCGGGTGCAGGCCGACCGGCGGCTGTTCAAGGCGGCCATCCATCGCCTGCTCGCTCGTCAGGAAGGGCTGGACGTGGTCGAGGGAGAGGCTCGCGCGCTCCGCCTCGACGGCCGCCGGGTCTCCGGTCTCGACCTGGCCGACGGGCGGGTCCTGACGGCGAAAGCCGTCGTCCTGGCCACCGGCACCTTCTTGGGCGGAAAGCTTCATTTCGGCCGGTCGAGCCATGAGGGCGGCCGCATCGGCGAGCGGGCGGCGACGGCGCTGGCGCTTCAGCTTCGACAGCTCGGCCTCCCCCTGGCCCGGCTCAAGACGGGAACTCCGCCGCGTCTCGACGGCCGCACCATCAACTGGGCCGCGCTCGAACGGCAGGAATCGGACGAGCACGGCTGGACGATGTCGCCGATGACCGGCGCCCGCCCGGCGCCTCAGCTCTTCTGCGCGATCACCCGGACCAACCCGCGCACGCATGAGATCATCCGCGCCAATCTCGACCGTTCGCCGCTCTTCGCCGGCGACATTAGCGGCGTCGGGCCGCGCTACTGCCCCTCGATCGAGGACAAGGTTCACCGCTTCGCCGATCGTGACGGCCATCAGATCTTCCTCGAGCCCGAGGGGCTCGACGATGCCGCCATCTATCCCAACGGCATTTCGACCTCGCTCCCTCAGAACGTGCAGCTGGCGATGGTGCGGTCGATGGCCGGGCTGGAGCGGGCCCGGATCCTGCAGGCGGGCTATGCCGTCGAATATGACCATGTCGACCCGCGCATTCTCGAGCCGACGCTGGGGGTGAGGGAAGTCGAAGGCCTGTACCTGGCCGGCCAGATCAACGGCACCACCGGCTATGAGGAAGCGGCGGCGCAAGGGCTGGTCGCCGGCGCCAGTGCCGCCGCCTGGGCGTCGGGCCGAGCGCCGATGCTCTTGGACCGGAGCGAAAGCTATATCGGGGTGATGGTCGACGACCTCACTTTGCAGGGTGTGACCGAGCCCTATCGGATGCTCACCGCCCGCGCTGAGTTCCGGCTTCGGCTTCGCGCCGACAATGCCGAGGCCCGGCTGACTCCGCAGGCCGTCGCCGCGGGCCTCGTCGGAGCGGAACGGCGGGCGCATTTCGACAGGCGGCAGGCGCAGCGCGCCGCGGTCGAACTCCACCTGGCGGGCCACCGATCCAGCGCCGAGCTGAGGAGCGCGGGGATCGAGGTCGCCGGCGACGGCGGCAGGCGTCCGCTCACCGAGTGGCTTCGCTTCCCGGAGCTGGACGCGGCGGGACTGTTGAGGCTCGAGCCCTCCCTCGTCCAATACCCATTTTTACTGATCGAGGAAGCGGTGGAAGACCATCGCTACGCCCCCTATGTCGAGCGCCAGCGGGCCGAGGTGGCGCGGCTTCGAAGCGACGAGAATGTGCGGATTCCGGCCGGGATCGATTACGGCTCGATCCCCGGGCTGTCGGGAGAGATGGTCGAGCGCCTCGAGGCGGCTCGGCCCTCGACCCTGGGTGCAGCGCAGCGAATTCGCGGCATCACCCCGGCGGCGCTGGCCGCCATCCTCGTCCATTCCAGGCGAAAAGCCGCCTGATGGACGAGGAAGAGGTCAGAAGCCGACTCGATGTTCCACGTGAAACACTCGACCGGCTGCACGCCTTTGTCGAACTGCTCAGGGCCGAGAATCAGCGCCAGAATCTCGTCTCGACCGCCTCGCTGGACACGGTCTGGCAACGCCATATTCTCGATTCGGTCCAACTCGTCCAATTTGCCCCCCGAAACGCCCGGACCTGGCTGGATCTCGGGACGGGCGCAGGTTTTCCCGGCCTGATCGTGCCCTTGTTTCACTCGGCCGACGTAATGCTCGTCGAATCGCGGCGGCTTCGCGCCGAATTTCTTCGCACCGCAGCAGAAACCCTCGGCATCGCACAACGGGTCGAGATTCACGGCACGAGGCTCGAAGCGGTGGCCGCCAGCCCCTTCGACGTGATCAGCGCCCGCGCCTTCGCGCCTTTGCCCCGCCTGCTCGCCCTGGCCGAGCGATTTTCCACCGCCGGGACAGTCTGGATCCTTCCCAAGGGCCGCAACGCCAAGTCCGAACTGGAAGCGGCGCGATCTTCGTGGCAGGGTGATTTCCGTCTCGAACCGAGCCTCACCGACGCCGATGCGGGGATCGTCGTCGCAACCGGGGTTCGCCGCAAAACGAGGGGAAGATCTTGATCCGTATCGCGGTCGCCAACCAGAAAGGCGGGGTCGGCAAGACGACGACGGCGATCAACCTCGCCACCGCGCTCGCCGCCACCGGCTGGCGGGTGCTGCTGATCGATCTCGACCCGCAGGGCAACGCCTCGACCGGCCTCGGCATCGGCCACGCGCTTCGCGACCGGTCGAGCTACGATGTCCTCACCGGCGGCTCGACGCTCGAGGAGGCGGTGGTTCCGACCAAGGTGCCGAGGCTCGACCTGGTGCCTGCGACGGTCGACCTTTCGGGCGCCGAGATCGAGCTGGTCGCGCTCGAGGAGCGCACCCACCGGCTCGACAACGCCCTCGACGCCGCCGCGAGCCGCTGGGACGTGTGCCTGATCGACTGCCCGCCGAGCCTCGGCCTTCTGACCATCAACGCGCTCGTCGCGGCCCAGTCCATCCTCGTCCCACTCCAGACGGAATTCTTTGCATTAGAAGGACTTAGCCAGCTTCTGCAGACGATCGAGCGGATCCGGGCGCGATTCAATCCGGAGCTCTCCATCCTTGGCGTCGCGCTCACCATGTTCGACCGCCGCAACAATCTCTCCTCGCAGGTCGCCGACGACGTCCGCGCCTGCCTCGGCAAGGTCGTGTTCGACACCGTCATCCCGCGCAACGTCCGCCTGTCGGAAGCGCCGAGCCACGGCATCCCGGCGCTGATCTACGACCATCGCTGCCCCGGCTCCGAAGCCTATATCGCTCTGGCGCGCGAGCTGATCGGCCGGTTGCCCAAGACGGCGGCGGCGGCATGAGCGACGACGTCCCCGCCCGCAAGCGTCCGTCCGGCCTCGGCCGCGGCCTCTCCTCGCTGCTCGGCGAAGTGGCGCAGGAGGCCCCGGTCTCGGGCGGCGTGGCGCCGGCGCGCGGCGGCATCCAGATGATGCCGGTCTCCTCGATCGAGCCGCATCTCGACCAGCCCCGCCGCCATTTCGACGAGGCGGCGCTGGAAGAGCTCGCCGAATCGATCAAGCAGCGCGGGCTGATCCAGCCGATCGTCGTGAGGCCGCACGGCCATCGCTACCAGATCGTCGCCGGCGAGCGGCGCTGGCGGGCGGCGCAGCGGGCCCGGCTCCACGAAATCCCGGTCATCGTCCGCGATTTCGACGACGCCGAGACGCTCGAGGTCGCGCTGCTCGAGAACATCCAGCGCCGGGACCTGAACGCGATCGAGGAAGCGGAGGGCTATCGGCGGCTGATCGCCGATTACGGCCATACCCAGGACGCGCTCGGCAAGCTCGTCCACAAGAGCCGGAGCCACGTCGCCAATCTGCTCCGCCTGCTCGATCTCCCCGAGAGCGTCCGCAAGCTGGTCGAAAGCGGCGAGCTCGGCATGGGCCACGCCCGCGCCCTGATCGGCGCGGCCGACCCCGAGGCGCTGGCGCGCGACGTCGTCGAGCGCGGCCTGTCGGTGCGCGAGGCCGAGAAGCTCGCCCGCTTCGGCAAGCCCGGCCGCGAGCGCCAGGGCCGGCTCGAGATCAAGGGCGCCGGCGCCGACATCGAGGCGCTCGAGCGGCAGTTGGGCGACATGCTCGGCCTCAAGGTGAAGATCAGCCACAAGCCCGACGGCGGCGTCGTGGCGCTGAATTATTCGACCCTCGACCAGCTCGACATGATCTGCCAGCGTCTCAGCGGCGAGAAGATCTGACCGTCCACTTTGTGGCGATTCGTGGCGATTCCTCAACCTTCGCGCCCTTCTCGTCAGCGCAGCCGCGCCGCCTGGCGGCAGATGGCGAACAGCTCCTCGTCGACCGCGGTGGGGCCGAGGCCGCCCGACGCCTTGACCTGCCGCTCCGCCTCCAGCAGCCGGCTGACGCTTCGCGCCAGGGCGTCCGGGCGCCAGCGCGAAAGCTGCCTGCCGACAGAGTCCTTTTCTTTCCAGAACAATGACTTACCGTGTGACGCCATGACGGCGTCGGGGCTTCTGCCGAGCTCGACCTGGGCGCGCAGGCGGGAGAGGAGGGTCATGCGACGAAGCACGGCGCGGATCAGTGGGATGCCCTCTATCCCTTCGCTGGACAGCCGGAGCAGCTCGGCCTGGAGCATCGCCGCATTGCCGTTGCCGACGCTGTCGACGAGCCGGCTCAAATCCCCCTCCTCGGCCGCGGCGCCGACCGCGT
>JBEVDE010000431.1:0-4337 GCA_040514175.1 Allosphingosinicella sp.
GATCGAGGCCGGCCAGCTTCTCGTCCGGATCGGCCTGACCGGCAGCCTCGAGGCCCAGCTCGGCTGGACCGCCTTCGGCCATGTCCGAACCCGCGACCGCTCGACCGGCTCGGTCGACCGGGACTCCGGGATCGGCGATCTCACCTTCGCGCTCCGGCAGAATCTGGCCAATCCGGATGGGAGCGGCTTCTCGCTGGCCGTCATGCCTTATGCGACCTTGCCGACCGGCGGCGCTGCGATCGGCGCCGGGGAGTGGTCGGCCGGGTTTGTGGCGCCGCTCAGCTACGATCTCGGCGGCGGCGTGCAGCTGGGCCTGACCGGCCAGATCGAGGCCGCCGCCGACGAGGATCGCGAGGGGCGCCATCTCGCTTATGGCGGCGTCGCCGGCCTCTCGGTGCCGCTGTCGGACGCCCTCGGGGCGACATTCGAGATCGCCGCGACCCGCGACGAGGATCCGTCGGGTCATGCGACGGAATGGCTGGCCGGACTCTCCGCCGGCTGGATGGCGGGCGACGATCTCCAGCTCGACGCCGGGGCCAATATCGGGCTCCACGGAGCGCCCGACGTGCAGCTCTATCTGGGCGTGTCGAGGCGGTTCTAGGCTGCCCTCAAGTCCGCCCCGAGATTTCTCGGGGAGGGGGACCGCGCGAAGCGCGGTGGAGGGGTTCTTCAGACTCAGCAAGGCCCCTCCACCAGGCTTCGCCTGGTCCCCCTCCCCGGCAAATGCCGGGGAGGAATAAGTGCTACAGCCCGACATCCTCCAGGCTCAGCAAGGTGGCGTTGCCGCCGGCGCTGGTCGTGTCGGTGCTGGTCACCCGCTCGGCGCAGAAGCGCGGGAGGTAGTGCGGGCCGCCAGCCTTCGGGCCGGTGCCCGACAGGCCTTCGCCGCCGAAGGGCTGGGAGCCGACGATGGCGCCGATCATCGAACGGTTGACGTAGAGGTTGCCGACCGTCCCGGTCGCCTCGACCGTCTCGGCCGCCCGGGCGATCCGGCTGTGCAGGCCCATGGTGAGTCCGAAGCCCGACGAATTGACCCGCCGCACCGTCTCGGCGAGGTCGCCTTTCCAGGTCGTGACGTGGAGCAGCGGGCCGAACCATTCCTCGCGAAGGTCCTCGATCGAGTCGATGCGGATCAGGGTCGGCGGAACGAACAGCCCGTCCCCGGGGGCGGGGACCGTCTTCACGATCCGGTCCTTCATCGCTTCGCGCCGGCCCATCAGCCGGTCGTAGGAGGGTTTGTCGATGACCGGCCCGACGTCGGTGCGCGGGTCGGCGGGGTCGCCGACGACGAGCGTCTCCATCGCTCCCGACAGCATCTCGAGGGTCCGCTCGGCGATATCCTCCTGGAGCACGAGCAGGCGAAGCGCCGAGCAGCGCTGGCCGGCCGAGCGGAAGGCGGAGGTGACGACGTCCTGCACGACCTGCTCCGCAAGGGCGGTCGAATCGACGATCATGGCGTTGATCCCGCCCGTCTCGGCGATCAGCGGGATGATGTCGCGATTGTCGTCGGCGATCAGGGTCCGGGCGATGGTCTTGGCGGTCGCGGTGGAGCCGGTGAAGGCGACCCCGGCGATTCGGACGTCCTCCATCAGCTTCTGGCCCATGTCGCGGCGGCCGGCGGCGAGGATCAGCGCGTCCTCCGGGATTCCCGCCGAATGGGCGAGGCCGACCGCATAAGCGGCGATCTCGGGCGTCTGCGAGGCCGGCTTGGCGACGACGCTGTTGCCCGCCGCAAGCGCCGCCGAGACCTGGCCGAGGAAGATGGCGAGCGGGAAGTTCCAGGGGGCGATACAGACCCAGGCGCCCCGCCCCTCCATCCTCAGCACGTTGCGCTCCCCGGTCGGTCCGGGAAGCTCGACGGGCTGCAAATGCTTTCGCGCCTGGGCGGCGTAATAGCGGCAGAAGTCGACCGCCTCGCGCACCTCGGCGAGAGCGTCGGGGATCGTCTTCTTCGCTTCCTGCACCGCGATCCGCATCAGCATGTCGCGCTCCTGCTCGAGCAGGTCGGCGAGCCGCTCGAGCGCGGCGGAACGCTCCTCGACGCTCCGCCTCGACCAGATCTCGAAGCCCTTCAGGGCGCGGGTCACCAATTCCCCGGCGTCCGGGCCCGGCATGGGGGCGAAGTCGAGCGCCGGGGCGACCTCGGCCGCCACCCGCTCCAGCTCCGGCCGGTCGCCCAGGTCGAGCCCGCGGCTGTTCGGCCGTTCCGGGGCGAACAGGTCGTCGGGCAGGGGGATCGCCGGATGGCGGCTGCCGCCGACGGCGGCGATCTTCGCGACCGGATCGGCGATGAGGTCGTCGTCGCTCAGGCTCTCGTCGGCGAGCTGGTGGACGAAGCTCGAATTGGCGCCGTTCTCGAGCAGCCGCCGGACGAGGTAGGCGAGCAGGTCGCGATGGCCGCCGACCGGCGCGTAGATGCGGGTGTGATAGCCCTGTTCGCGGACCAGGCTCTCGTAGAGCCCCTCGCCCATGCCGTGCAGCCGCTGGAACTCGAAGTCGCGGCTCGCGCCGGCCCATTCGAGAATGGTCGCGACGGTCAGGGCGTTGTGGGTGGCGAAGGCGGGATAGATGTTCTTCGCCGCGAGCATGTCGCGCGCGCAGGCGAGATAGGAGACGTCGGTCGAGGCCTTGCGGGTGAAGAGGGGGTAATCGGCCAGCCCCTGCTCCTGGGCGCGCTTGATCTCGCTGTCCCAATAAGCGCCCTTGACCAGCCGGACGGCGATCCGGCGGCCGGTGGCGGCGCCGATCGCATCGGCCCAGGCGACGGTCGGCCGGCAGCGCTTGCCATAGGCCTGGACCGCCATTCCGAGCCCGTCCCAGCCCTTGAGCGAGGGCAGGCCGGCGACGGCCTCGATGATGTCGAGGCTCATCTCGAGCCGTTCGCTCTCCTCGGCGTCGACGGTGAAGCCGATGCCCCTATCCCTGGCCAGGATCGCCAGCGCCTCGACCTGTCCGATCAGCGAAGGGACGCAGCGTTCATATTGCGCGACCTCGTAGCGCGGGTGGAGGGCGGAGAGCTTGACCGAGATGCTGTGGCCGCGCTCCGCGACCTTGCCGACGGCGCGGATCGCGTCTTCGTAGGATCGGAAATAGCGCTGAGCGTCGGGGAAGGTGCGCGCCGCCTCGCCGAGCATGTCGAAGCTCGCGGTGAAGCCGGCATTGTCGCGCTTCTCCATCCGCCGGATCGCCTCGTCGATGGTCCGGCCCATGACGAAGATCTCGCCCATCAGCCGCATCGCCGCGCCCACCGCCTGGCGCACGAACGGCTCGCCGGCGCGCGAGAGGAGGCGCTTCAGGGCGCTCGCCTGCTCGCTCTCGCTGACCAGCGCCCGGCCGATCACGAGCCCCCAGGTCGCGCTGTTGACCAGGGTCGAGTTGGACCTGCCCTTGTGCGAGCGCCAGTCGGCATTGCCGAGCTTGTCGGCGATCAGCTGGTCGGCCGTCTCGGGATCGGGCACCCGGAGAAACGCCTCGGCGAGCGAGAGGAGGGCGATTCCCTCCGACGTGTTGAGCCGATATTCCTGGAGGAACTGGTTGACCCAGCCCGACGACTGGGCGGCCCTGAGGTCGCCGAGCATGGCCAGCGCCCTCGCTTCGACGCGACGGCGCGAATCGGCGTCGAGCGCGGCGTCGCGCAGCAGCGGCTTCAGCACGTCCGGCTCCGGCGCCCGGTGCAATTTCCTCAGTTCAGAGCGCGCGGTTGCCGTAGCGTCCGCCATGTCGTTTCCTCGCAGGGCTTGAGTCTCGTGTCCGGGGCGCTCTAGACGGCCTTCATGCCCATCGCCAGCATCGAAGAGATCCAGTCGAAAGTCGGCAGCGAGGTCGGAGTCTCCGGCTGGATCCTGGTCGACCAGGCCCGGATCGACGCCTTCGCCGACGTCACCGAGGATCCTCAATTCATCCATATCGACCCGGAGGCGGCGGCGAAGACTCCGTTCGGCGGCACCATCGCCCACGGCTTCCTCACTTTGTCGCTGCTGAGCCGGATGGCCGCCGACGCCATGCTCCGCCCCGAAGGGGTGAAGATGGGCGTCAATTACGGCTTCGAGCGGGTCCGCTTCATGGCGCCGGTCCGCTCCGGCAAGCGCGTCCGCGGCCGCTTCACCCTCGCCCGCTTCGAGGAGAAGAGGCCGGGACAGTGGCAGTTCGTCCACAACGTCGCGGTCGAGATCGAAGGCGAGGAGAAGCCCGCGCTCGTCGCCGACTGGATCGGATTGATTTTCGTATGAAGATATCCTCCCCGCCGCGAAGCGGTGGGGAGGGGGACCACCCGAAGGGTGGTGGAGGGGTAACCGACCAAGCCTCCGCCATCTGCCCCTCCACCCCGCTCCGCGGGG
>JBEVDE010000452.1:0-7808 GCA_040514175.1 Allosphingosinicella sp.
CGCATCTCCACCGACACCATCAGCACCTTGTAGAGGGCGTAGAAGATCGGGATCTGGATGAGAATCGGGAGGCAGCCCGCCATCGGGTTCACCTTCTCCTCCTGGTAGAGCTTCAGCATCTCCTGCTGGAGCCGCGGCTTGTCGTCCTTGTGCCGGTCCTGGAGCGCCTTCATCTTCGGCTGCAGGATCCGCATCGCCGCCATCGACTTGAACTGCTTCTGGGCGATCGGGAACATCAGGGTTCGAACGATCAGGGTCAGGCACATGATCGCCACGCCGAAATTGCCGATGACGGAGTAGAGCCAGTTGAGGAGCGAGAAGATCGGCTTCATGAACCAGCGGAAATAGCCCCAGTCGATCGCACGCTCGAGCGGGGTTCCGAGCTGCTCGGTGTAGCGGTCGAGGAGCTGGATCTCCTTCGCCCCGGCGAAGACGTGGGAGACGTAGCGCGACTGGGTTCCGCGCGCAGTGATCACCGGCTCGGCGATCGCATCGGCCTGGAAGGCGTCGCCGGCCTTCTTGTGGCGCAAGGTGGCGTCGACCGATTTTCCCTGGTCGGGGATGACGGCGGTCAGCCAGAAATGGTCGGTGAAGCCGATCCAGCCGCCCTTGCTGTTGAAGCGGCGCTCGCCGGCTTCGGCGACGTCGCTATAATTGTTGCCGTAATCCGCGGCGCCGTTGAACACGCCCATCGGACCGACATGAGTGGTCCACGAATCGGTATCCTTCGAAGCCCCGCTCCGGCTGAGGACCGAATAGGGACGGGCGGCGAAATCACCGGCGCCGCGATTGACCACTCTCTGATCGATCGTGAACAGATAGGAATCGTCGACGGCGATGAGGATCTGGAACAGCTGGCCCTGGCCGTTGTCCCAGCTGAGCGTCACCGGGCTGCCCGGGGCCAGGCGCGTGGAAGTCGACGTCCACAAGGTATCGTTCCCCGGCACGCTCTTCGGCGCTCCGATCCAGCCGAGTCCGGCGAAATAGGAGCTCGGGCCACCCTCGGGCGAGAGCAGCCGGATCGGCGGCGAGTTCTTCGCGACTCCCTCGCGGTGGGCGGTGAGGACGAGATCGTCGATGCGGGCGCCCTTGAGGTTGATCGATCCGGCCAGGTGCGGGGTCTCGATCCGGATCCGGGGAGTCTCGCCCATCACCTGGGCGCGGTCGCGGATCGCGATCGGGCCGTCGGCGGTCGGGTCGGCCTTGGGCTGGGGCAGTGGCACCGTCTTGCCGTCCACCACCTTGGTGACGGGCGGACTCGCGGTGGGCAGGAAGCTTTCGCTCAGGAAGCTCCAGCCGATCAGAACGATCGCCGACAGGACGACCGCAAGGATCATGTTACGAGAATCGTTCACCTATTCCCCCTCAAGGTACCGGATCAGGGCCGGAGCCGCCCCAAGGGTGGCATCGCAGCAGACGTTTGGCGGCCAGCCAGGAGCCGCGAAGCGCCCCATAGCGCTGGAGCGCGGTGATTGCATAGGCCGAGCAGCTCGGCTGGAAGCGGCAGCTCGGCGGAAGCACCCGGGACGGGCCCAATTGCCAGCCGCGCGCGATCCAGATGAGGGCACGAGCGAGCATCAGGGCTTTCGCGAGGTCCCGGCTTTCGCCGGGATAACGGGGTTTCGACCAAGCTTTTGCAACGCCTTTTCGAGCTCCGTCCGAAGCAGGCCGAAGTCGCGCTCGATGCCGCCCTGGCGGCCGATCAGCACATGGTCGGCGCCGGCGATCCCCTTCTCGGGCAGAAGGTCGCGCGCGAGGCTTCGGAAGCGGCGCTTCATCCGGTTGCGGACGACCGAGCCGCCGATCTTCTTGGTGACCGTGATGCCCAGCCGGATCGACGGATCGCCATCGTCGCGCGGCCGCACCAGAAGGACGAAGCCGGGCATGGGGGCGCGGCGGCCGCGGTTGGCGGCGAGGAAGTCGGCTCGGCGGGTGAGGGAGCTCAGGCGGAGAGAGTCTTGCGGCCCCGCGCCCGGCGCGCGGCCAGAATCTTGCGGCCGCCGACGGTCGCCGTCCGGGCCCGGAAGCCGTGCCGGCGCTTGCGCACGAGATTGCTCGGCTGGAAGGTGCGCTTCATCGCTCTTACCTCGAATATCGAAATTAAAAGGGCCGCCCGTCAGGGAGCGGCCTTGGTCGGCGGTCCCGTTAGGCAAATCGTCCGCGAAAGTCAATTGCCCCATGGCCGCCGCGGCTTCCTGCTCGGCCTTGAGCCGCTCCTGCCGCCGCTTCGCGCTGGGGCGTCTCAGGCCCCAGTCCGCCCAGTCGCCTTTCTTCGGGTGACGGCGCTTGAAGCGCACATAGAGACGCTTGGCCCAGGCGCTGTACCGCAGCACCAGGGACAGCCCCGCCGCGAACACGATCACGCCGCCGGGGCCGGGGATCGGCCCGACCAGAGGCGTCAGCCCGATCAGTATGAATCCGACCACGACCAGCGCGCTGCGCACCGCCGGATAGTTCGTCAGGTGCCGCCAGTCGATCCTGCCCATGGCGCCCATGTGGGAAAGCTGTGTTAGACGCGCAAGACGCCCGACCCTAGAGCGCGGTTTCTTCCAGCCGGCTGAAGGCGACCTCGCCGGTCGAGATTTGCGTGCTTCGATAGACCCAGGCGTTGCCGCGCCGCACCTCGTGATGGTCGAGGATCTCGTCCGTCACGGGGGCGAGCGCGTGGGCATTGTTGAGGCCGGTGCGCCTGTTGACCTCGCCGCACGCGTCGTCGGGACGGTCCAGATTGACCATGTAGATGCTCATGATGCCGTCATGCTCCACCATCACCAGATGTCCGCTCATTCGTCCCTCCCGGTTCGATCCCGCGGATCTCGGCGCTGCCCGCTCATGCTCGTTCGGCCTTCTTGGAGGCGCCGTCAAACCCGCGCCGCCGAATTTCGGAAAGCGTTGACTATTGCGTGCTCGTCCCCTGAAAAGGCGGGAACGGAGGATTTGGGCAATCATGGTCGCGCATGTCGCCACGGTGGCGTTCCTGGGGCTGGAGGCACGGGCGGTCGAGGTACAGGTCCAGATTTCGGCCGGCCTGCCCAAATTCCTCGTCGTCGGCCTTCCGGACAAGGCGGTGGCCGAGAGCCGCGAGCGGGTCCACGCGGCGCTGGCCGCGATCGGCCTGTCGCTTCCGCCCAAGCGGATCACGGTCAACCTGTCCCCGGCCGACCTGCCCAAGGAAGGCTCGCATTACGACCTCCCGATCGCGCTCGGGATGCTGGCGGCGCTGGGGGCGATCGATACCGAGACCCTGGCCGGCTATGTCGCGGTCGGCGAGCTCGGGCTGGACGGCCGGCTCGCGCCGTCGCCCGGGGTGCTGCTGGCGGCGATGAACGCCTCGGCCCGAAGCCTCGGCCTGATCTGCCCCGCCGCCCAGGGGGCGGAGGCGGCCTGGGCGGGCGACGTCGAGATCGTCGCCGCGCCCGACCTCATCGCGCTCCTCAACCATTTCCGGGGCAGCGCGATCCTTTCGCCGCCGGCGCCGGGGGAGGCCGAGCCGCCCGGCTTCGGCCCCGACCTCGCCCAGGTGAAGGGCCAGGAGACGGCCAAGCGCGCGCGCGAGATCGCCGCGGCCGGCGGTCACAATTTGCTGATGGTCGGCCCGCCCGGCGCCGGCAAGTCGCTTCTCGCCGCTTGCCTGCCCGGAATCCTTCCCGAGCTGACCCCCGCCGAGGCGCTCGAAGTGTCGATGATCGCGAGCGTCGCCGGAACCCTCTCCGGCGGGCGCCTGATCCGGACCCGGCCCTATCGCGCCCCGCACCATAGCGCCTCGATGGTGTCGCTGGTCGGCGGCGGCCTTCGGGTCCGCCCCGACGAGGTCAGCCTCGCCCATCTCGGCATATTGTTCCTCGACGAGCTTCCCGAATTCCAGCGCTCCGCCCTCGATTCGCTCCGCCAGCCGCTCGAAACCGGGACGGTCAGCGTCGCCCGAGCCAACGCCCACGTCACCTTCCCGGCCCGGGTCCAGCTGGTCGCGGCGATGAACCCCTGCCGCTGCGGTCATCTCGGCGATCCCGCGCTCGCCTGCTCGCGGGCGCCGCGCTGCGCCGCCGACTATCAGGCGCGAGTCTCCGGCCCCCTGCTCGACCGGATCGACCTTCATGTCGACGTTCAGGCCGTGGCGGCGGCCGACCTCGTCCTTCCGCCCCCGTCGGAAGGCTCGGCCGAGGTCGCCCGCCGCATCGCCGCCGCCCGCGCCGTCCAGACCGCCCGCTACCAGGGCCAGGGCATCCGAACCAACGCCGAAGTCGACGGGGAGCGGCTCGACGAAGTCGCCAGACCCGACGAACCCGGCCGCCGCCTCCTCGCCCAGGCCGCCGAGGCGATGCGCCTCTCCGCCCGAGGATTCCACCGGGTGATGCGGGTGGCGCGCACGGTGGCGGATCTGGCGGGGAGCGAGGAGGTGCGCCGGATCCATGTCGCCGAGGCGTTGAGCTATCGGCGGCAGGCACCTAGGAGTTGAGAAGGCTGGCAGGCACAAGGCGATCACCCCGAGGGCAGGGTCGTACACGTAACGGGAGTTTCAAAGATGCTCATCGCGGCCCAAATGATCGCGGCGCTACTTGCCTCCGCGGCGTCCGGAGGCTGGCATTTGGGCGCTGACGCGCAGATCAGCTTCGGCGAAGCGGCAAAGCCTGCCTACAAGCTGGATTGCACCGGCCCGGAATTGGCGGTGACCCAAGTGGGTGTGACCAGGCTCCTCGACCTGCAGCTCAATAAGCCCGTCAGCGATACCGAGGGCTCGACTCTGCCCGAGGGCGCCGCGCTGATGGCGCTGGCCACCGACAAGGTGGAGCCGAACATGGTGCGGGCCGCCGCCGTTCGGAATCCCGGCAATGGCTGGGACATGACGATCAGGCTTTCCAAGGACGATCCTGCCTTGCTCAGCCTTCCCAAGGCGAAATATGTTTCGCTTTTCACCACCGGCTTCACCCAGGCGGTCGAATTGACGAGGGATGACCGAAAACTTCTCGCAAGTTTCGTGAGCCGTTGCAGGGGCGGCTGACGCCGTCGAATTACGGGTTGAATATATTATTCCGAATTCGGAATGTGCGTCGGACCGCAATGATGGGGCAAAAGGGGAAGTTGCCATGCATTGGATGCTGCTGCCGCTGAAACGCTATGCCGAGTTTTCGGGTCGTTCGAGACGCAAGGAATATTGGTTTTTCTTCCTCGGCGTGATGCTGTTCTATTTGGCGATGATCGTGCTGATGATGGTGCTGGTGGGCGGCGCGCTGTTCAGCGCCTTGCAGGGCGGCGGTTCGGCGGATCCGGCCTCGGTGGCCCCGGTGCTCGGCCAGGGCATGTTCGCCATCCTGATCGGCATGGCGATCGTGCTCGCCTGGTTCGCCCTGCTCGTCCCGTCGATCGCGGTGGGCGTGCGCCGCCTCCACGACATCGACCGAAGCGGCTGGTGGCTGATGCTGGGCTACGGCCCGTGGATCCTCGGCATCGTGCTTGCGCCGGCCCTGTCGGAAACGCTGGCCGACATCCTCAGCCTCGGGTCGATGCTCGGCTGGATCGCGGTGCTGGTCATGGCGGTGCTTCCGGGGACGCAAGGGACGAACCGGTTCGGAAGCGATCCCAAGGGCGAGGATCTCAGCGAGGTCTTCGCCTGAGCTTCGGCGGCGGGTCATTGCGGCCCGCCCGCGGCTCGGCTAGAGGCGCGCTTTCGCGTGCCCCCGTGGCGGAATTGGTAGACGCGCTCGACTCAAAATCGAGTTCCGCAAGGAGTGCCGGTTCGACTCCGGCCGGGGGCACCATCGCCTGAACCGGGTCAGAAGACGTAGGTGCAGCCTCCGTCCGGCGCGAAGCCGGCCTTGCTGCCGAGGAACATATCCCTGAGCGTCAGCCGGCCGGACACGAGCTCCGCCTTGCCCTCGAGGTCCAGGCCGGGAGGAACGGAATTGCCGCCCTCGACCTTGAGGAGGAGCCGCCCGGTGGCGGGATCGAATTCGTAGGTGCCCCAATAATCCTGATAGGTCTCGAACGGGACGAAGGTCACCGCGAACCGGTTCCCGGGCTGGAACATCAGCTCGCGGACGGGCTCGGTCGTCCCGCAGCCCTGGGCCGAGCGCTGGGACCAGGTCCCGGTCAGCACCACCTCGTCGCGGCCGATCACCTTGAGCCGGGTGGCGACGGCCGCGCCGGCGTGGCGGAAGCTCACCGAGACGACGGCTCCGGGTGGGGCGTCGATGTCGATCTCTAGCCGAGTCCCGTCGGCGCTCCGCCTGGCCGGTCCGGTCACCGTCCAGTCGCTCGTGCAGCGCAGTGGCAGCGCCTGGGTTCCCGCAGGCGACATGTCGACCGTCGGCGTGATGCCGACGCTTGTGCCCGGGCGGTAGATGGTGGTGGAGGTCGCGAGAAAGGCGAAACGATAATAAGGCGGGTTGCACGCGACATCCGGCGGCGGCGGCGGGGGAGGGGCCTCGGGCGGCCGGTGGCGGCAGCCGCCCTGGACCAGCAGCAGGCCCAGCGCCGATATCAGGCCAATTCTCATCCGCAGCTCCCCTTTGGCGGCAACCTTTCAGCGCCGTCGGACAGCGTCAAGGCCTGGGCGGACCGGGCTATTTGATCCGGGCCCTGAACTTGATGTTGAAGCTCGAATTGGCGGCCAGCGTCCCCCCCGGCGAGTAGCGGATCCGGTTGACGTTGGAATCGTAGCCGGCCGCGGGCGTGTAGACGTAGCTGGTGCCGCCGTTGTTCGAATAAGCGATATTGGCCGTGGCGAGGGTGATTCCGCTCGTCCCCGCATTAAGCTGGAAGGGGTCCGTCCCCGGAGCCGCCGGGTCGAAATCGCCGTTATAATATTGAACGGTCGAAGGCAGCGCGTCGGTGAGGACGAGGCCATTGAGATCGACCGGGCTTCCGCCCGAATTGGTGACGGTGAGGGTGTAGACGACGTCGGACAAAGGCGCGTTGAAGCGGTCGGGACCGGTGGTGGCGTAAGGCGACGACGTCTTCGTCATGGCCAGGTTCGGCATCGGGCAGAAGCTCAGGGCCGAGATTCCGTAGGCCTGCTGGCCGGTGCCGCTCTCCGACCCGATCAGGGGATGATTGCCGTAGCGCAGGGTGACGACGGTCACCGGCTGCGGAAAGCTGACGATTATGTCGCCGTCGTCGGACCCGGTATTGGCGCTGGTCGAAATGCCGACGCCCTGGGTGTTCGGGATGTTGATCCCGGTCGCCGTGTAGGGCCCCAGCGCCAGCGTCGAGCCGGTCGCGGTGCGCGGCCCGGAGGCGCCGTTATTGTTGCCGGACGGGGTCGAGAGCGCGGGCACGTAGGTCGAGGCGCCGTTGGTCCCCTGGATCATCAGCCAGTCGCGATACTGGCCGGCCGCCTGGTCGATGTCGTGGACGCGGACGATCATGTCGCGGATCGGCGTGGCGAAGGTGAAGATCGTCCGGATCACGCGCGTGTTGGTCGAGACGTCGGCCGTCCGGGAGGAAAAGGTGCCGCCGATCATCAGCGTGCGGCCGCCGCTCGCGCCGCTCAGCGCGTTGTTGACGGCCGGCATCTGGATCGAGTTGACCTGGGTGCTGCTGAGGCCGTTGGTGGCGAAGCTCAGGGTGAAATTCTGGTTGGCGCCGAGGCTGTTGCTCGCCGTGTAGGTATAGGCGCTGGCGTAATTGAGGCCGGTGTTGCTCGCCCAGCTGAACGAGTAATTATAGGTGTTGGACGCGCTGCACGCGGCCTCGGCGTCCGCCGCGCCGAAGGCGAGCAGGGCAAGCAGCCAGCCCGTGACCTTGTGCATCCGATCGACTGGCAAAGATAATCCCCGAACCCCGCCCGGCTTCGCCGGACGGCTTTGCCT
>JBEVDE010000159.1:0-13746 GCA_040514175.1 Allosphingosinicella sp.
AGGCCCGCCGCCCGCGCCAGCGCCTCGAGCCGCGCCTCGCTGATCAGCATCCCGCCGGGGAAGATGTAGGTCTGGATGAAGTCGGCATTGGCGGCATAATCGTCGAACAGGGGCTCGCGGATCGAGATGAACTGGATGGCCGCCCGGCCGCCCGGCTTCAGCGCCCGGGCGATGCTTCCGAGATAGGCGGGCCAATAGTCCCGGCCGACCGCTTCCGCCATCTCGACGCTGGCGACGGCGTCATATCGCGCCTCGACGTCGCGATAATCCCTGAGCTCGATCGCGCAGCGGCCGGCGAGGCCCGCCGACTCGAGGCGCCGCTCGGCATAGGCCTTCTGCTCTTCCGACAAGGTGAGGCCGGTGACCTGGGCGCCGTGATCGCGGGCGGCGGCCTCGGCGAGCGAGCCCCAGCCGCAGCCTATGTCGAGCAGCCGCTGCCCCGGCTTCAGCTCGAGCCGGTCGAGAAGCCGCTCGAGCTTGCGCGCCTGGGCCGCCTCAAGGGCCTCGCCGTTCGCGTCGGGGTCGGCGAAGATCGCGCTCGAATAGGTCATGCCGCGGTCCAGCCAGGCCCGGTAGAAATCGTTGCCGAGGTCGTAATGGTGGGCGATGTTCTCGCGCGCGCCGGCCTTGTCGTTGGCCCGGAAGCGATGGGCGATGCGGTTGACGAGCCGGAACAGGCCCTTGGCCCGGGCGGTGGCGCCGAGGCTCCCGGCGTTGAGCATGAACAGTTCGAACAAAGGCACCGGATCGGGTGACGACCATTCGCCCTGTTCCCAGGCCTTGTACCAGCCCACCGAGCCCGAGCTGATCAGCCGCGCCAGGGCCTTCCAGCTGTGCAGATGGACGGTCGGCCGCGGCCCGGGCCGGCGGCCGCCGAGCAGGCGCCTCGAGCCGTCGGGCAAGGTCGCCTCGATCGCACCCTGCTCGAGCCCGCGGTCGACCCGGTCGAGGATCCGCGCGAAGCTCCCCGACAGCAGAGGCGCGAGCAGCCCGCCGCCGGTGGCGAAACGGCGGTCGGCGGCGACGAGGTGACGCCCGCGGGGCTGCTGGTTCATGGCGCGCTAGGTGGCGGGTTCGAGATGGCGGCGCAAGGGCTCTCCACTCCCTGAAAGGGAGGGGCTGGGGGTGGGTCCGCCGAAGGCGGCCGAAACTCCGAGTCAGCAAAAGTCTAGCTGCGCTCGCCTACCCACCCCTGACTCCTCCCTTCCAGGGAGGGGAATCAAATGACGTGCGGCTCCTTGGTGACCATCCAGCTCTGGCCCTTGGAGACCAGCGCCTGGAGATCCGGCTTCTTGCCCGCGCTGGCTTCCTCGTTCTGGCGGACCACGGCGCTCTCGAAGGTCGGGGCCGGGTCCTCGTAGAGGACTCCGAGCGCGGTCGGGAAGGCGCCGAACGGCATTTCGACGAGCATATGGGCGACCGAGCGGTTCCTCGGATCGTGGACGAGCACTCCGGCGGCCTGCCAGCCGCCCTCCTCGACGTCGACGACCCGAAGCGCGAGCGCCTCGCGGTCGAGAGCGATGCCCTTGGAGCCGCCGTCGAACAGCATCGGCTCGCCCGCCTTCAGCCAGAGCTGCCGGCCGCTATTCTCCTTGGCGGTGAAGGGCGCGAAGACGTCATCATTGTAGACGATGCAATTCTGGTAGATCTCGACGAAGCTCGCGCCCTTGTGGGCATGGGCTGCCTTCAGCACCTCGGGCAGATTCTTGTGGACGTCGATGCCTCGGGCGATGAAGCGCGCGCCCGAGCCGAGCGCGAAGGCGCAGGGGCTGACCGGCCGGTCGACCGAGCCGAACGGCGTCGAGGGGCTGCGCGTGCCGGCCCGGCTGGTCGGCGAATACTGGCCCTTGGTGAGGCCGTATATCTCGTTGTTGAACAGCAATATCTGGCAGTCGAGGTTGCGCCTCAGGACGTGCATCGTGTGGTTGCCGCCGATCGACAAAGCGTCGCCGTCGCCGGTGATGATCCACACGTCGAGATCGGGCCGGGCCAGCTTGATGCCGGTCGCGAAGCTCGGCGCTCGGCCGTGGATGGTGTGGAAGCCGTAGGTCTCCATATAATAAGGAAAGCGGCTCGAGCAGCCGATGCCGGAGACGAAGACGGTGTTCTCCGGGCGAACGCCGAGCTCCGGCATGGTCCGCTGGACCGCCTTCAGGACGGCATAATCGCCGCAGCCCGGGCACCAGCGCACCTCCTGGTCGGTGGCGAAGTCCTTGGCGGTGAGCTTGGTCTGTTCGTTCTTGCCGTCCTCGTCGCCCCAGCGATGGCTGGGGCCCCTGGGGGTGAAAGGATCGGGCGGGTGGGCAGCGCTCCATCGGCGGCGGCACTCTTCACCCGCCGGGGTCCCAGCCTACGCTGGGACGACGGTTTCGGACCGGTCATTTCGCTGTCGCCGCGATGATCGCGCCCCCGAATATCTTTTCGGACACCTCGGCGCGCAGCCGGTCGGCGTCCTTCGGCTTGAAATAGGTGACGATGACGTTGAAACGATCCTGCCCGTCGATCACCGTCCAGGTCTGCTTGTAGCCGCTGCCGGTCTGATATTCGCCGTAGAAGGTCTCCGCCGACGGCCATTTCGGCGTGGTGAAGGTCGCCTCGCGAAGGATCTTGCGAAGGCCCGATTCGTGGAAGCTGCCGCGCACCTGCTCGGCCAGAGTCCCCTCGGCATGGATGGTGGCGCCGCGCGTCGCCATGACCCCCGCCATCGGATCGGCGCCCAATCGCTTGGGGAAGTAGAGGACGAGCGGAGATCCGGGCATCTTGAGCGCCTTGGCGCCGACCAGGGTGTCCGGCAGGCCGGCGAGCAGATCGTCCGCCGGCGGAATTTCGGGCTTCGCCTCGGCGACCCTGCTCTCCGGCGCCTCGGCCTCCTGGGCCGTCGCGGCCGCAAGCGCCAGCGCGATCCCCAAGGCCCCGATCATGCCAGCGCCTCCTCGATGGCGGCTTCGATCTCGGCGATCTTGAAGGGCTGGCCAGACACTTTGTTCACCGGCCGCGCATCGACCAGATACTGGTCGCGCAGCAGGGTCTTCAGTTGCCCCTTGTTCATCTCGGGGACGATGATCCGCTCGTAAGTCCCCAGCAATTCGCCCAGATTCTTCGGCAGCGGCCAGATGTGGCGGATATGGATATGGGCGACGTCGAGGCCCCGGCCGCGGGCGCGGCGGACGGCCTGGTGAATCGGCCCGAAGGTCGAGCCCCAGCCGACCACGGCGAGCTTCGCGCCGGGCTCGCCGAGGCAGATCTCCTGGTCGCCGATCGACTCCGCCACCCCGAGCACCTTGTCGGCGCGGATGTCGGTCATCGCCTGGTGGTTGGCCGGAGCGTAATCGATATGGCCGGTGCCGACATTCTTCTCGATCCCGCCGATGCGGTGGGTGAGGCCGGGGCTTCCCGGCCGGATCCAGACCCGGGCGAGCTTGTCGTCGCGGGCATAGGGATTGACCGCCTCCCCTTCCGCCGGCGGCTCGTCGTGGAAGGCGACCGGGAAGGGCTCGAAACCCGCCATGTCCGGCACCCGCCAGGGCTCGGCGGCATTGGCGATATAGCCGTCGGTCAGAAGCATGACCGGGGTCATGTACTGGACCGCGATCCGGCACGCCTCGATCGCGCAGTCGAAGGCGTCGGCCGGCGAGCGGGCGGCGATGACCGGCAGAGGCGCGTCGCCGTTGCGGCCGTAGACCGCCTGATAGAGGTCGGACTGCTCGGTCTTGGTGGGCAGGCCGGTCGAGGGTCCGCCGCGCTGCGAGTTGACGATGACGAGCGGAAGCTCGGCCATGATCGCAAGCCCCATCGCCTCCATCTTGAGCGCGATTCCCGGCCCCGACGAAGAGGTGACCCCGAGGCTTCCGGCATAGCTCGCCCCGATCGCCGAGCCGATCGCGGCGATCTCGTCCTCCGCCTGGAAGGTGGTGACGCCATATTCCTTGAGCCGGGAGAGATGGTGGAGGATCGCCGAGGCGGGCGTGATCGGATAGCCGCCGAAGAACATCGGCAGGCCAGCCAGCTGCGCTCCGGCGACGAGGCCGATCGACACCGCTTCGGCGCCGGTGACGGTCCGGTAGAGGCCGGGCTCGGCCGGGGCCGGATCGATGTGGCGCTGCGGGATCTGGCCGCCGATCTCGGCCGTCTCGCCATAGGCATGGCCCGCGTTGAGGGCGGCGATATTGGCTTCGGCGAGCTCGGCCGCCTTCGCGAATTTGGAGCGCAGCCAGTCGACGATCGGCGCCCGGTCGCGGTCGAACATCCACAGCGCAAGCCCGAGCGTCCACATGTTCTTGCAGCGCAGGGCCTCCTTGTTGCCGAGGCCGAAGGGCTTCACCGCGTCGAGGGTGAGCTGCGAGATGTTGAAGCGGATGACCTGCCACTTGCCGAGGCTGCCGTCGTCGAGCGGATTGGCCGCATAGCCGGCCTTGGCGAGGTTGCGAATCCCGAACTCGCCCTCGTCGGCGATGATCAGCCCGCCCGGCTTCAGATCCTCGACGTTGGTCTTGAGCGCCGCCGGGTTCATGGCGATGAGGACGTCGGGCGAGTCGCCGGCGGTCTCGATCGCGGCCGAGCCGAAATTGATCTGGAAGGCGGAGACTCCGAAGGTCGTGCCCTGCGGGGCGCGGATCTCGGCCGGGAAATCGGGGAAAGTGGCGAGATCGTTGCCGGCAAGCGCCGTCGACAAGGTGAATTGGCCGCCGGTCAGCTGCATGCCGTCGCCGCTGTCGCCGGCGAAGCGCACGACGACGGCCTCGCACGGCGTGTCGGCGCCGGCTTCCTCGGGCGTCAGATAATGGGTGGCCGTCGCCAATCTGTCTTCCTTCATCGGGGGTTGCCGGAATACCCTAGCGGGGCGGGCAGGGCGCGACAACTCGCAGCGGCACGCCGGGCAGCGCGAAAAGGAGTTGGAGCGGCGGGCCGGCCGGCCTGAAACCGTCATTCCGGGCTCGACCCGGAATCCATCAGCGCGGCCCAATCGAAAATGAAGGCGGGCATCGATTCCGGCCACCGCCGGAAGGGCGGCCGGGATCAGTTGCTTCGGGCCACTCCGCGGAGCCGGGCCGCGGCATCGTCAAGCTCTTCCTGGCTCGACGCCTGCGCCCATTCCGCCGCGGTGCGACAGACCCTCTTGGCCGGGATCCGGCTGCTCGTGGTCGTCATCTTCTTGCAGATCTTCTTTTCCTTGGGCGCATCCGCCGGTTTCTCCCTGGCGGCGGCGGGGGCGCCGGCCAGGGCGACGACGGCCAAGGCGGCGAGCAGGCTCGACTTGCGCATGGCTTGCCTCCATCTCGAAACGGACGGCGTCGCCGATCCGGCGCCTTTCCTCGCGGGGCGCCCGTCGATTTTACCTCAGCGGGCGCGAAGCGACAACTCGCCTCGCGCCCGCAAGCGAAGTTCGTATACAGGCGATCGCCCGCACCGGCCGATCAGTTGCCGCGGCCCATCCCGCTGAGCTTGTCCGCGGCCGTGTCCAGATTTTCCTGGCTGGTCCGTCCCTCCCATTCCGCCTGGGTACGGCAGATCTTCTTCGGGATCCGGCTGGTCGACATCCTGTCGCTCCTGCAGATCTTCTTTTCCTTGGGCGCTTTCACCGGCTTCTCCTGAGCGACGGCGGCGCCGCCGATCAGAAGGGTGGCGGCGACGGCCGCGAGCAGGTTCAGTTTAAGCATCATTGGTCTCCGTTTCTCGAAAAATTCGGGGCCGCTCAGTCGCGGCCGTTCCCCGCCTCGCGGGACGTGGCCGGCTTGCGCTGATCGTCCTGCGCCGCCTCTTGGGACGGGGTCACGATCCGGCAGACCCGGCGGGGGGCGATGCGTCCGGAAATCTGCTCGTTGCGGCAGACCTTCTTGGGCCTGGGCTGGTCCGCCTTCTCCTTCGCGGAGACGGCGCCGCCCGCCAGCAAGGCGGCCGCAATGGCCGCCAGCACGTTGAAATTACGCATTTTCCCTCCGCTCCCGATGCTCGGGCGAATGTCCGAAACGGATGCAAAAGTCAACCAGCCTAAGCAGTTAGACATCGAATTTAGCAATTTCTGCAGCGCGGTTGGCGGATGGGCTCCGGCGCAATAAGGGGGATCGCGCAACCGGCGGAGAGACGATGAGCGACCCCTATGTGCGGCCCGACGTCCGCCTCTTTCTCGACTATTACAACAAGCTGCCCGGGCCGCGCGCCCATGAGGTCGGGCCGAACCAGGCGCGCGCGATGATCCTCGCCTCGCGCCATGTCGCCGACGCGGAGACCGGCGCGCTGGCCGTGATCCGGGACCTGAGCTGCCCGGGGCCAAGCGGGGAGATCCGGCTTCGCCTCTACGACAGGCGCGAGACCCGCGGCTCCGGCCCGCTCCTCCTCTTCTTCCACGGCGGCGGCTTCGTGTTCGGCGATCTCGACACGCACGAGCCCTTCTGCGCCGAGGTGGCCCGGCAGCTCGACCTGCCGCTGCTCGCCGTCGACTACAGGCTCGCGCCCGAGCACCCCTTCCCGGCCGGCGCCGAGGATTGCATCGCCGCGGCGCGCTGGGCGGCGGCCAGCCCGGCCGCGCTCGGCCGGCAGGTGACCGCCCTCGTCACCGCCGGCGACAGCGCCGGCGGCAATTTCACCCTCGTCGTCTCCCTCGCCCTGAGGGACGCGCCGGCCCCTGTCCCGGTGATCGCGCAATGGCCGATCTACCCGGCCGCCGATCCCGCCAAAGGCTATCCGTCCTACCAGGATTTCGGCGAGGGCTATTTCCTCAGCCATGACGGAATGGCCTGGTTCGACGGCTGCTACCGGCCCGACAAGGCCGACTGGCGCTATTCGCCTCTGCTCAAGAGCCAGGCCGGAATGCCGCCGACCCTCGTCCTGACGGCGAGCCTCGACCCGATTCGCGACCAGGGCCGGGCCTATGCCGCCGCCTGCGCCGAGGCGGGGGTGCCGATCGTCTTCCGCGAGGCGAAGGGCAATATCCACGGCTTCATCAATTTGCGGCGCGCCATCCCGTCTTCGGACGAGGATATAAGGGGCGCCGTCGAGGCGCTGAAGCTGATGTTGAAGGAGGTCGCGCCATGACCGGATATGGCTATCGCCCCGCCGTCGGCATCATGCTGGTCAATGCCGAGGGCAAGGTCTGGGTCGGCCAGCGGCTCGATAACAAGCTCGAGGCCTGGCAGATGCCCCAGGGCGGCCTCGATCCCGGCGAAGAGCCGATCGACGGCGCGCTTCGCGAGCTCGAGGAGGAGACGGGAATCCGTCCCGGCCTCGTCGAGATCGTCGCCCGCCACGGCGAGGAGCTCACCTACGACCTGCCCGAGGAGATGATCGGCAAGGTCTGGAAGGAGCCGTGGCGCGGCCAGCGCCAGACCTGGTTCCTCGCCCGCTTCCTCGGCGCCGACGGGGACGTCGACATCGCCACCCCCGAGCCGGAGTTCCGGGCCTGGAAATGGGCCGACCCCGCCGACCTGCCGGCGATGATCGTCCCTTTCAAGAAGAGGCTCTACGAGCAGGTGGTGGCGGCGTTCCGGGCGTGGCTTTGAAGTCTACGCCCGTCATTCCGGCGAAGGCCGGAATCCATGAACACCGCACCGGCTCGATTTCCATCGACGGTGTTCATGGATCCCGGATCAAGTCCGGGATGACGAGATCGGCAGGGGTTTTGCGTCACCCCATCTCCCGCTAGAGCATCGCCCATGCGGGGTCTTACCAACGACGAAGCGGCGGCGGTGGAGCGTGTCGCCGGCGAGCCGATGCTGGCCCAGGTCGAGGCCTGGGCTGCGGTGAACAGCGGGTCGCACAATCTCATCGGCCTCGGCGAGGTCGCCGGACTCCTCGCCGACGCCTTCGCGGCGCTTCCCGGCGAGCTTGTCCTGCGCGAGCCCGCGCCGGTCGATTCGGTGACTCCGTCCGGCGAGCGGCTCGCCGTCCAGCACGGCCGCAACCTCCATCTCGCCGTCCGCCCGCAAGCGCCGGTGCAGCTCCTCTTCACCGGCCATATGGACACGGTGTTCGCGGCCGACCATGGGTTCCAGGACGTCTTCTGGCGCGACGAGGGCGTGCTCGGCGGGCCGGGAGTCGCCGACATGAAGGGCGGCCTCGCGGTGCTTCTGGCGGCGCTCAGGGGTGTGGAGGAATCGCCGCTTTCCGCGTCATTGGGTTATGAGATCGTCATAAATTCCGACGAGGAGGTCGGCTCGCCCGGCTCGGCCGCCCTGATCGCCGGGGCGGCGCGCGGCAAGAAAGCGGCGCTGACCTACGAACCTTCCGCCCTCCCCGACGGCACGCTCGCCGGAGCCCGGCCGGGAAGCGGCAATTTCTCGCTGATCGTGAAGGGAAGAAGCGCCCACGCCGGCCGCAATCCGGAAGACGGCCGCAACGCCCTGCTCGCGGCGGCGGAGCTTGCGCTCCGGCTCGCCGAGGCCAAGTCCGAAGGGCTCAGCGTCAACCCGGCGAAGATCGATGGCGGCGGGCCCAACAACGTCGTTCCGGATCATGCCATATTGCGAGTGAACATGCGTCCCGCCGGACTCGCCGACCAGGCCAGGGCGCAATCCGCCCTCGAAGCGGCGGTGGCGGACGTGTCGGCAAGCCGCGACGTCCGCATCACTCTGCACGGCGGCTGGGGCCGCCCTCCCAAGCCGATCGACCCGGCCGCCGAGCGCCTGTTCGCCCTGGTCGCGAGCTGCGGCGCCGATCTCGGCCAGGACATAGGCTGGCGCGACTCGGGCGGGGTCTGCGACGGCAACAACATCGCCGCCTGCGGCGTGCCGGTGGTCGACACGATGGGCGTGCGCGGCGGCGCCATCCATTCGGACGCCGAATATCTGATCGTCGAGAGCCTCGCCGAGCGGGCGCGATTGTCGGCTTTGACGATCCTGAGGCTGGCGCGGGGAGAGGGTCTGTGAGCTTCAGGGTGCGGGCGGCGCGAAACGCCGATTTCCAGGCGATCTACGAAATGGCGAAGCTGACCGGCGGCGGCTTCACCAACCTGCCCCCCGACAAGGGGGCACTGGTCGCCAAGCTGGCGCGCTCGGAGCAGGCGTTCGCGCATGAGGAGGGCAGCGAGGACGGCGATCTGTTCGTGTTCGTGCTCGAAAATGCCGAGACCGGACAGGTCCGCGGCACCTGCCAGGTGTTCAGCCGGGTCGGCATGGTCGAGCCTTTCTATTCCTACCGGATCAGCACCCTCACCCAGACCTCGCCGGAGCTGGGCAAGACCTTCCGCGCCGAGATGCTGACCTTGTGCACCGATTTCGAGGGCAGCTCGGAAGTCGGCGGCCTGTTCCTGCATCCCGCCGAGCGGGCGGGCGGACTCGGCGTGCTCCTGGCGCGAAGCCGCTATCTGTTCATAAAGCTCCACCGCGAGCGCTTCGCCGACCGGGTGCTTGCGGAATTGCGCGGAGTGATCGACGAAGCCGGCGGATCGCCTTTCTGGGACGCCATCGCCGGCCGCTTCTTCGGAATGAACTTCCAGGAAGCCGACGCCTTCAACGGCACCCACGGCACCCGCTTCATCGCCGATCTGATGCCCAAGACCCCGATCTACACCGCGATGCTTCCGGAAAGCGCCCGGGCGATCATGCGGGTGCCGCATCCGTCGGGACGCGCGGCGATGCGGATGCTCGAGCAGGAGGGATTTTCCGGCGGCTCCTACGTCGACATTTTCGACGGCGGCCCGACCATGGCGGCCGCGACCGATTCGATCCGAACCGTCCGCGACGCGCGCGAGCTGGTCCTCGAGACGGTCGGGGACGGCGGCAAGAGGATGATGATCGCGGCGGGAACGCGCGCCCGCTTCGCCTCCGGCTACGGCCATGTCGCCATCGGCGACGACGGCCGGGCGACGCTCGACCGGGCCGCCGCCGAGCTGATCGGAATCGTCCCCGGCGACCGCTTCATCGCGATCGGGCGGTAGATGCCGCTCGCCGAGATCAATTTCGACGGGATCATCGGGCCGAGCCACAATTATTCGGGCCTCAGCCTCGGCAATCTCGCCTCGGCGACTAACAAGGGCCTGGTCTCGCACCCGCGCTCGGCGGCGCTCCAGGGGCTGGCCAAGATGCGGCACAACCTCCGCCTCGGCCTGGCCCAGGGCCTGCTCCCGCCGCATCGCCGGCCCGACCGGGCCTGGCTTGCCGAGCTCGGCTCCAGGGTCGAGGAGGTTCCGGCCTCGCTCCGACCGGCCGCTTTCTCCGCGTCGGCGATGTGGGCGGCCAACGCCGCCACCGTCTCCCCCGCCCCCGACACCGCCGACGGCCGCTGTCACCTCACCATCGCCAATTTGAGGACCATGGCCCACCGCAGCCATGAAGCCCCCGAGACCCTCGCCCAGCTCCGCCTCGCCTTCGCCGACGAGGACCGCTTCGCCGTCCATCCGCCGGTCCCCGGTACGTTCGGCGACGAAGGCGCGGCCAATCACATGCGGCTGTGCGCCGCGCACGGCGAGGCCGGGATCGAGATCTTCGTCTACGGCACGCGCGGCGGCCCCTTCCCGGTCCGCCAGCATGACGAGGCGAGCCGGGCGATCGCCCGGCGCCACGGACTCGATCCGGAGCGCAGCCTGTTCGTCGCCCAGTCCGAGGAAGCGATCGCCGCCGGCGCCTTTCACAACGACGTCGTCGCCGTCGCCAACGAAAGCGTCCTCTTCGCCCACGAGCAGGCTTTCGACGACCGGTCGAGCTTCTACGCCGAGCTGAAGCGGCGGCTGCCGCAAGTCGAGATCGTCGAGGTGCCGGCGAGCTCGGTCAGCCTCGAGGACGCGATCCGGAGCTATTTGTTCAACGCCCAGCTGGTCACCCTGCCCGCCGGCGGCATGGCCCTGATCCTGCCCGAGGAGGCGCGCGAGACCCCGAGCGTCTGGACCTGGCTCCAGGCGATGGCCGCCGGCAACGGCCCGATCCGCGAGCTGTTCGTCGTCGACGTCCGCCAGTCCATGGCCAATGGCGGCGGCCCCGCCTGCCTGAGGCTGAGGGTGGTGGCGGAGCCGGAGACGGTGGATCCGAGGTTCATGGTCGACGAGGCCAAGCTCGACCGGCTCGCGGCGGTGGTGGAGGCCGAATGGCCGGAACGGATCGAGCCGGCGGATTTGCTCGACCCGCCGCTCTGGATGCGGATGGAGGGGGCGAGGGCAGCATTGCTCGGCACGCTTGGGCTGGGTGCATTGATCTAGAATTCCCCTCTCCCGCTTTCGCGGGAGAGGAGGGGCCCGCCGCGAAGCGGTGGGAGGAGCGGGTCTGTACCGCTGAGTCAGCAAGACCCTCACCTCCCAAGCCTTCGGCTTGGGCCCCTCCTCTCCCCCGGAAAGGGGGAGAGGGGTTTCCCCTACCCTTCCGCGCTCCAGAAGATGTCGATCGGCGCCTCGATTCCGGCGAGCAGGCGGCCGATGGGCGCCGAGGAAAGCGGGCCCTCCTTGATCGCCTGCTCCAGCACCCGGCGCTTCTCGGCCCCGGCGACGACGATCATGATCGCCCGAGCCGAGGTGAGGGCCGGCGCGGTCAGGGTCACACGCTCGACCGCCGCGTCCTCAGGCATCGGGTCCGGCTTGACGCCGACGGCGCGGCGCTCGCGCGGGCCGGCGACGGCGCGCTCGAGATCGGGGCCTGGGAAGAGGCCGGCGGTATCGCCCTTCGCGCCCATGCCGAGGCAGGCGAGGTCGAGCGGCCAGCCGATCAGCGACAGCCGGGCGTCGGCGAGCCGGCCCGCCTCCTGACGGTCGGCGAGCGCCGCCTCGTCGATCAGCGAGACGAGCTCGGCGCCGCGGGCGGCGAAATAGCCTTGAAGCTTGCGATAGTTGCTGAGCGAATCGCGGAGCGGCACGAGCCGGTCGTCGGTCGGCAGGATCGTCACCTTCGACCAGTCGATCGCCTTCGATTTGGCGAGCTGGGCGAAGATCAGGTCCGAGGTCGAGCCGCCCGGCAAAGCGATACGGGCGCCCTTATGCGCCTCGATCGCGCTCTCGATGACGAAACCGATGTCCCCCGCGGCCTGCTCGGCCATCTCTTTGGCGGTGTCGAACTCCCACCATTCGATCTCGTCCATGCTCTTCGTCTCTCCCTGGTGATGGCAGGCGGCAAGGAACCCTCGACGAGCGAAACCCGTTCCAGCCGCGGTTCGCCTTAGGGAGACAAACCATGCCTGCCAAATCGAAAGCGCAACAGAAAGCGGCCGGCGCCGCTTTGTCCGCCAAACGCGGCGACACGCCCAAGAGCAAGCTTCAGGGCGCGTCGAAGCAGATGGCCTCGTCGATGAGCGAGACGCAGCTCGAGGAGCTCGCCTCGACCAAGCGCAAGGGCAAGCCGGAGCGCGTGAGCGACTGAGCGCTCCCCGGCGAAGGCCGGGGCCCAGTTCCAAGGCACCGCGAGGCTGGGCCCCGGCCTCCGCCGGGGAACCGGTTGCGGATGGTTACCGTCCCCTTCGCCTTTCCCGTTCATCGTCCCTCAGCAGCCGGAGCCCCATGAGGCCGGCATGAAAGCGGAAACGAGCATGGACGCGTGGGCCGAGGAGCCGGAACCGGAGGCGGAAGGGCCGGACGAAGCCCGTCCCCAGGCCCCAATCTGGGCCGAGCCGAGGAATCTCTTCTTCTTCCGGCTCGGAACCCTCATCGGCGAAGGCCTTCAAAGACCGGTGGAGATACTGGCCCTCGCCGAGAGCGGGGCCATCGTGAGAACCGGCGGCCGCGTGGCGGAAGGCGCGCAGCTTATGCTCGAGCTTAACCAGCAACACCGTTTCGCCGTCCGGGTCGAATGGTCTTCGGACTCGCTGGCCGGGCTCGAGTTCGAGGATCGCGAGCACGTCCGGGCGATCCTGGCGGCGCGCGACCGGGCCCACCCCTACCGGGCGCCGCGGCTGGAGATCGCCGCCGACGTCGTGCTTCGCCTCGGCGAAACCTGCGTCACCGCGCGGGCGAAGGACGTCTCCGAAGGCGGGATCAAGGTGGAGCTCGCCAAGGCCGAGCTCGTCGGCCGCGAGGCGAGCGTGATCGTCCCGGGAATGCCGCCGGTCGCCGGCCGGATCCTGTGGTGCCGCGACGGCCGGGCCGGGATATCGTTCGAGCGCCCGCTCCCCTTCCGCTGCCTGATCGACTGCCTCACCCGGCAGCCGGCGGCAGAGCGACGGGCCTAGGCCTCTAAAATCCTCCCCCGGATTTCCGGGGGAGGGGGACCGCGCGGAGCGCGGTGGAGGGGTTCTACGGAGTCGGAAAAGGCCCCTCCACCAGGCTTCGCCTGGTCCCCCTCCCCTGCAAAGGCAGGGGAGGATTCTAGGGCCTGCTGCACCGCTCGACGAGATGCGCGGTCCAGCGGGTGGTGTCGCCCGGCAGCTGCGTCGGATCGAACTCCCGAACTTCCTCCACCTCAAGGCTTCGGCTCGGGCGGTAGACGACGTCCCTGACGACGAAAAAGGCCGAAGGGTCGCCCGGCCGGACGTCTTCCAGCGCTTCGATCGTTCCATGCGAGACCAGGCCGATCTCCTCGCGAAGCTCGCGGAGCATCGCCGGCTCGGGCGCTTCCCCGCGCTTGCGGCCGCCGCCCGGCACCCGCCAGCCGGGCGCGTAGGTGAGCCGGACCAGCACCACCTTTCCCTCCCGGGTCAGGGGCACCGCATGGACTCCGGAGCGGCCTGAACCGGTCATCTTGCGAAGCGCCAGGCGAACGCCGTTCAGGAAGGTGAAGACGGTTCGGCGAAGGCGGCGGCTCAGGCTCATGGGCCTCAATCTATCCTGACGCGCAGGAAGAGCATCCCCGCCTTGCGGTCGCCGCCATAGGACGGCTCGAGGCCGGAGGGGACGAAGTT
>JBEVDE010000060.1:0-2833 GCA_040514175.1 Allosphingosinicella sp.
CTGTACCCTGCCGGGAGGACGAACCCGACGACAACATCATCACACCCGCTCTTCTTGAGCTTCTCCAGCAACCGCGGGAAGGCGACCTCCCCTGAGGCGGTGCCGAAGACGAGCAGGATCTCCTCGCGGATGAGGCGGAGCATTGGGAGGAACGGCAAGCCGATTGCCCAGGCGATTGCCCAGAGGAAGACGAAGACAAAGAGCGCGGACGCGAGATAACCCGAAGGGTGGTGGAGGGGTAATGGCGCAGGCTTCGGCAGCTACCCCACCACCATGCTTCGCATGGTCCCCCTCCCCAGCCTGCGGCTGGGGAGGATCTAGGGCAGCCTCTGCAGCAGCCTCAGCAGATTCCCGCCCATCACCCTGGCGATCTCCTCGTCGGTGAAGCCGCGCTCGACCAGGGCCTGGGTGACGTTGACGAGGCCGGCGGTGTCGAAGCCGGTGGTAACCGCGCCGTCGAAATCGGAGCCCAAAGCGACATGGTCGATCCCGACGAGGTCGCGGACATGGGCGATGGCGGCGGCCACCGCGGCGGGGCGGAGGTCGCAGACCGCGGCGTCCCAATAGCCGATGCCGACGAGGCCGCCGGTCCGGGCCACGCCGCGTATCTCCTCGTCGGTGAGGTTGCGGTTGACCCGGCAGGTCGCCTGGACGCCGCCGTGGCTGGAGACGACCGGCCTTGTCGCCATCGCCAATATCTCGGCGACGGCGGCGTGGCTCGAATGGGCGATGTCGACGATCATCCCGCGCCGCTCCATCTCGCGGACGACTTGGCGGCCGAGCGGGGTAAGGCCGCCTTTCCCGACGCCGTGCATCGAGCCGGCGACCTCATTGTCGAAGAAATGGGCGAGGCCGGCCATGCGGAAGCCGGCGGCATGGAGCCGGCCGAGATTGGCGAGGCGGCCCTCCATGTTCTGGAGACCCTCGATCGACAGCAGGGCGCCGGTCACCTTGCGCCCCGCCGCCCGGTCGGCGAGGAGCCGGCGGACGTCGATTCCGCTCCTTACGATCCTCAGCCGGCCCTCCGAGCCCGCCTCCGCCCGCCGCAGCTTCGCCGCATGCCAGAGCGAGCGCTGGAGAAGCGAGCGCCAGGTCCGCGGCGGCTGCAGCTGGGCGACGGCGAGCAGGGTGATATTGTCGGTGCCGGCGCCGTTGGAATCGTAATTCTGGCCCTTGGGAGTCTTGGACACGGACGAGAAGATTTGGAGCGCGACATTGCCCGCCTCGAGCCTCGGCAGATCGACCTGGCCGCGCCTGGACGGATCGAGCAGGCTGCGCTGCCAGAGCAGGGTGTCGGCATGCATGTCGGCGATGGCGAGCCGGGCGTGGAGCGCCCGGGCGCGAGGGCTGACGGCGGGCAGCGGAGTCGCCACCACCTTGTTCATGCCGCCCTCGACGATGCCGGGACCGAGGATGAGGAAGGCGCCGGCGGCGATGACGAGCAAAGCGAGCAGCCCGTAGACGATCTTGCGCATGATCAACCCCTCCGCTCGAGCCGCACGAAGCTGTAGGCCGGCCGTCCCTCCCGCGCGCCATGGCTCTCGCGGCTCACCTCGCGCCAACGCGCGGGATCGAAGGCAGGAAGGACGGTGTCCCCCTCGGGCCGGGCATGAACTTCGGTCAGTTCGATCCGGTCGGCGACCGGCAGGAACAGGTGGAAAATCTCCGCGCCGCCGATCACCGAGAGGCGCGGTCCTTCGCCCAGCGCGATCGCTCCGGCCACGTCGCGGGCGACCTGGGCGCCTTGCGCCGACCAGTCGGGATCCCGGGTCAGCACGATATGAGCCCGTCCCGGCAGCAGGCCGGGCAAGCTCTCGAAGGTCTTGCGGCCCATCACCATCGCCGTGTCCATGGTGAGTGCCTTGAAGTGGCGCAGGTCGTCCGGAAGGTGCCAGGGGAGCTTGCCCTGCCGACCGATTACCCCATTCTCCGCCCGTGCGACGATGAGCGTTACGATGCTCACACCGCGACCTCGGCCTTGATGTGGGGATGGGCGTCGTAGCCGATTATCTCGAAATCCTCATATTCGTAGCGGTCGATCGCTTCCGGGCGGCGGAGGATGTTGAGGCGGGGGAGCGGCCTGGGCTCGCGGGTCAGCTGGAGGCGGGCCTGGTCGAGATGGTTGGAATAGAGGTGGCAATCCCCCCCGGTCCAGACGAACACGCCCGGCTCCAGCCCGCATTGCTGGGCGAGCATGTGGGTGAGCAAGGCGTAGCTGGCGATGTTGAACGGCACGCCCAGGAAGGCGTCGGCGCTGCGCTGGTAGAGCTGGAGGTTGAGCCGGCCGCGGGCCACCTGGGTCTGGAACAGGCAGTGGCAGGGCGCCAGCGCCATCCGCTCGATCTCGGCCGGATTCCAGGCGGAGACGATCTGGCGCCGCGAGGCGGGGTCGCGGTTGATCAGCTCGATGAGGTTGGCGATCTGGTCGACATGGACTCCGCCCGGCCCTTCCCAGTCGCGCCACTGCTTGCCGTAGACCGGGCCGAGCTCGCCGCCTTCGTCCGCCCATTCGTCCCAGATCCGGACCCGATTCTCCTTCAGCCAGGCGATGTTGGTCTCGCCGCGCAGGAACCACAGCAGCTCGACGATGATCGAGCGCAGGTGGAGCTTCTTGGTGGTCAGCAGCGGGAAGCCGTCGGCCAGGTCGAAGCGCATCTGGTGGCCGAAGACGGAGAGGGTGCCGACTCCGGTCCGGTCCTGATGCTCGGTTCCCTCGTCGAGGATTCGGGAAAGGAGCTGGAGAGAGGGATGCATGAGGGGAGTATGGCGGGTGGAGGAGGGGTTTCCAAGCGGAACGAGTTCCCCGGCGAAGGCCGGGGCCCAGTTTAACCGC
>JBEVDE010000160.1:0-15660 GCA_040514175.1 Allosphingosinicella sp.
GCAGCGGCGGCATTGGTCGCCGGCTGCGACGCCCAGCCGGCGGCTCCTGCGCGCAACGAGGCGGCGCCCGCCGCGCCCGAAGCGCCCGCCCAGCAGCGCTTCGACCGGACCATGTCGGGCCAGCCCCTCACCCGGCCGCCGACGCCGTTCCAGCTGGTGGTCACCGAGCTTCGGCTCAACCCGCAGCATCGCATCCCCTGCCACCGGCACACCTATCCGCGCTATGTCCTGGTGCAGCAGGGCAATCTGCAGGTAACCAATCACGACACCGGCAGGGTCTACAATTTCTCGACCGGCCAGGTCGCCGTGGAATCGATCGGGCAGTGGCACGAGGGGCTGGTGACCAGCACGGGCCTGACCATCCTGGTCGCGTTCGAGCAGGTTCCCCCCGGCGGGGACAATTCGACCCCCTGCCCGCCGAAGCCGGCGCCTTAGGGTAACGTATCGGCGGACCCTGGAGCCGCCGGATTGTTTCCTAGCCGATTCGGATGTTGCGTCCTTGCCGGGCCGACCGGACGGACCGCCGCACCGGATCCGTTCGCGCGCCGCCCTGTCCGGCATGCGGGCATCTTAACCTTTTCGCACGTTAATGGCCGGACGCAGCAACATCAGGATAAGCCCAAATGACGAACTCGACCTCAAGCCTGCTGGCCATTCTCCTCGGCCTCGGAGTCTTCGCGATCATCGTGGCGATCGGCTGGCGAAGCGTCCAGAACCGCCGGATCATCCGCCTCCGCGACGCCGCCGGCCACGAGACGATCATCGTCGCCGGAGAAGACGACGACGTGAGCAGCATCGCCACCACCACCGAAACCGCGCAGCCGGCCCCGGCGCCCGAGTTCGGCCGCAAGGAAGTATGATCGGCGGCCGGTGACGGTGAGCCAGTCCTCCAACCTCCGTGCCTGCTCGACGACATGAATTTGTCGCACGCAAAGCCGCAAAGAATCTGTGCGCGGCTCCTTGCTCGTGCGCTTCCGATCGCTTGAGCGCTCACCGTGAAAGATGGAATTGCGCTACGCGCTTTTGTTGCACGGCGCCGGAAAGGAAAGCGCCGGACCCACGCCGGGCTGTCCCCTTCTACCCGCCATAGGCCCTGACGAAGAAAGCCGCGGTCGTCCCGCCGGTGACGAGCAATGTCCACACCCGCACCGCCCGGGGCGACAGCCGCTTGCCGACCGCCGCCCCCAGCCACCCGCCCAGGGTCGAGCCGAACAGCATCGGCAGGCACGCCCACCACGACACCATCGCGAAGCCGATGAAGACGAAGGCCGCGGCGAAGTTCGCCACGGCGAGCATCGCGGTGCGGATCGCGAACAGCTCGCGCGGGCGGATGTTGGCGAGCAGCCCGTAGACCGCGGTCATGATCAGCCCGACCCCGCCGCCGAAATAGCCGCCGTAGACGCCGAGCAGCGCCTGGGCCGCGAGCAGGGCGGGCCGGCCGATCGTGACCCGCGCATGAAGCCAGTCGGCGGCGCTCCTGCCGAACGCCATCACCGCGAAGGCGAAGAGCAATAGCCAGGGGATGATTATGTCGAAGGTCTCGGTCGGGGTGAGGACGAGCAGCAGGCTGCCGGCGAGCCCGAAGGCGAAGGTCATCGAAGCGAGCAAACGGACCGACAGCCCGGCCACCGGGCGAAGCTCGTCCCGATAGGCCCAGGCGCTCGCCCCCGCGCCGGGCAGCAGCGCGAGGTTCGAGGTGGCGTTGGCGACGTTCGCGGGCAGGCCGAGCGCGATCAGAGCCGGCAGGGTCGCGAACGTGCCGCCCCCGGCGAGCGCGTTCATCGCTCCGCCCAGGACGCCCGCCGCGGCGGCGAGCAGGATATCGGCGAGACCGGCCGTCACCCCCGCCCCTTAGCGCCTTCGCGGCTTTGCGTGAGACCCCTTATTGGCCGGCGCCCGAGCAGCGGCCCGCCGATTGTGCCCGACCGGCTCGAAATCAGTCCCGCCCGTCTCTCCGGTAAACGAAGATCCACAAGCCCAGGATCACGCCGGCCGCCCCGCCCACGAGACCCAACCAGCGATCGAAGGGTGCTTCGGCGAAATAGAAGCGATACAGGCCAACGCACGCCAGCAGCCAGCCGGCGGGGCCCATGCTGTCCGGAAGCGCTTTCGCCATTCTTCGCGCCGAGCGGTGATAGTCGCGCGCGCCCCGCACCGGGCGACGGTCCCTGATCTTGCGGTAGAAGGCGCGACGCGAGCCCAGCAACGGAATCGCGAGATATTCCTCCCGCTCCGCCGCGCTGACCGGAATCCCCTTCGACCATCGGTGCCGATAGAAGAGAAACCCCGCGCCGTGCGGCTCGAAGCTGGTGTCGAACAGCCGTCGCTGCTCGTCGGGCGTCATCCGGAACGACATCGGCGGCAATGTCAGCCGGTGAAGCGGCGATGGCAAGCGGGTTGAAGCCCGGTGAGGGTCGCCAGACCGTCTCCGCGAAGCGGCAACCTGTTCTTCTACATTGTGCCTTTGCGCCTTCGTGCCTTCTCTCGAAGACAAGGCGAACCCCATCCCGTCCCGAGGCCTCCATCAACCTGTGGATAGAACAACCCCGGAACTTGCCCCGGCCACCCACGGGCCCCTATACCTCCCCCATGTCAGACCTGTTCGCGTCCACCGCCGCCCCGTCCGCCGATTACGACGCCCATTCGATCGAGGTGCTGGAGGGGCTGGAGCCGGTCCGGCGGCGGCCGGGCATGTATATCGGCGGGATCGACGAGCGGGCGCTTCACCATCTCGCCGCCGAGGTGCTCGACAACGCCATGGACGAGGCGGTGGCGGGGTTCGCGACCCGGATCGAGGTCACGCTCGAGGCGGTCGAGGGGACGGCGGGGCGGCTCACCGTCACCGACAACGGCCGCGGCATCCCGATCGACGAGCATCCGCGCTATCCGGGCAAGTCGGCGCTCGAGGTGATCCTCACCATGCTCCATTCGGGCGGCAAATTCTCGAACAAGGCCTATGCGACGTCGGGCGGCCTCCACGGCGTCGGCGTGAGCGTCGTCAACGCGCTGTCGAGCGAGACGGTGGTCGAGGTCGCCAAGAACAAGGAGCTTTACCGGCAGACCTATTCGCGCGGCGAGCCGGTCTCGAAGCTCGAGCTTCAGGGCCCCACCCAGAACCGCCGCGGCACCAGCATCAGCTTCGTGCCCGACACCGAGATTTTCGGCGACGAGGCGAAGTTCAAGCCGGCCCGCCTCTACCGCCTCGCCCGCTCCAAGGCCTATCTGTTCGCCGGGGTCGAGATACGCTGGCGCTGCGACGGCGCGCTCATCGCCGACGAAACGCCCGCCGAGGCGGTGTTCCAATTCCCGGGCGGGCTCGCGGATCACCTTCGCGAGCAGATCGGCGAGCGCAATTGCGCGACCAGCGACTTTTTCACCGGCCGGCAGGATTTCCCGGGCGGCCTCGGGCTGGTCGAATGGGCGGTGGCCTGGCCGCTCTGGACCGAGGGCGGCTCCTCTTATTATTGCAACACAATCCCGACCCCTGACGGCGGCACCCACGAGCAGGGGATCAGGGCCGCTTTGACCCGGGGCCTGCGCGCCTTCGCCGAGCTTACCGGCCAGCAGAAGAAGGCGAAGGAGGTCCAGGCCGAGGACGTGGTCGGCGGCGCCGAGGTGATGCTTTCGGTCTTCGTGCGCGATCCCCAGTTCCAGAGCCAGACCAAGGACCGGCTGACCAGCCCCGACGCGGCGCGGCTGGTCGAGGCCGCGGTTCGCGACCATTTCGACCATTATCTGGCCGACAATATGGAGCGCGGCCGCGCCCTTCTCGCCTTCGTCCTCGACCGGATGGACGAAAGGCTGAAGCGGCGCACCGAGCGCGAGATCAAGCGCAAGACCGCGACCTCGGGGCGCAAGGTCAGGCTTCCGGGCAAGCTCACCGACTGCGCCAACACCGAGGATCCCGCCGGCACCGAATTGTTCATCGTCGAGGGCGACAGCGCCGGCGGCTCGGCCAAGCAGGCGCGCGACCGCAAGACCCAGGCGATCCTTCCCATCCGCGGCAAGATATTGAACGTCGCCTCGGCCAGCGCCGACAAGATCCGCGGCAATCAGGAGATAGCCGACCTCACCCTCGCTCTGGGCTGCGGCACCAGGGAGCGCTGCGACCCGGCCCAGCTGCGCTACGACCGGATCATCATCATGACCGACGCCGACGTCGACGGCGCCCACATCGCCACTCTGCTCATGACCTATTTCTTCACCGAGATGGGTCCCATCGTCGAGCAGGGCTGCCTCTACCTCGCGCAGCCGCCGCTCTACCGGCTGTCGGCGGGGCCGACCGTCGCTTATGCCCGCGACGACGCCCATCGCGGCGAATTGGAGGCCAGCCTGTTCAAGGGCAAGAAGGTGGAGATCAGCCGCTTCAAGGGCCTCGGCGAGATGAACCCGTCGCAGCTGCGCGAGACGACGATGGATCCCAAGAGCCGCTCGCTGATCCGGGTGACCCTGCCCGACGGCTACCAGCAGCAGCACCCGGTGCGCGACCTCGTCGACCGGCTGATGGGCCGCAACCCGGAGCATCGCTTCAACTTCATCCAGAGCCACGCCGCCGAGATTGCCGAGGAGGAAATCGACGCCTGACAAGGCCGGCGGCCCAGCCGAAGCGGGCGCCCGCCATGGCCTTCACCGCGAAAAGCGGTTATCTGGAAAGCCATGAAACCCGCCCTGCTCGCCGTCGCATTCGCGGCCGCCTTCACCCCCGCCCTTCCCGTCGCGGCTCAGAATGCGGGCTCGGAATCCGGCGGCCAGACCATCGTGGTCACCGGCCGCCCGCTCGAGGAATCCGGCCGCGCCCTCGCCGCCTGCCTCGCCCGCAAATGCCCGCCGGACGAGGATATCGATGCGACCCTCGCCCACGCCGAAAACCTGTTCGTCGCCGGCGATTACAAGGCCGCCCGCCAGACCACCCTGGCCGCGATCGCCCGCAACCGGCGCCACGCCGCGGCCTATCCCGTGCCGGTCGCCGACCTCTATCGGGCGAACGGCCGCATCGCCGTCCATCTCGGCGAAGGGCGTTCCTACGAATCGTCGACGAACGCCGTCGCCCGCTCGCTGAAGGCGGGCGTGCCGGACTCGGACATGAGGGTGATCGCCGCCGAACTCGAAAAGGCGGCCATGTACGCTTCGCTCGGGCGGATCGAACGGGCGCGCCAGATCTACGCCCGAATGCAGAGCAAGGCCCACCGGCTCGGCCGCGACGACATCGCCGCCCATATCCGCTTGCGCGCCGCCTGGCTCCACCAGCTCGAGAATAACGAAGTCTTCACCCGCGCCGCCCTCAAGGAGATCGCCGCCGACCGGACGCCCGCTGCCAGGACGGCGCGTGCGGCGGCGCTCGTCCTCCTCGCCCAGCTCGATCGGGAACGGGGCAGGAAGGTCGCCACCGACGTGCTCGCCGGCGAGCTCAGCGAGCTGAGCGGCGACCGTCCGGTGCTGCTCTTCTCGCCTCGCATCGATACCCCCACCAACGCCGCCGCGATGGGATTGGTGGGCTCGGGCCTTCGGCGGATGCCGATGCAGGCGTTCGAGAAGCAGTGGGTCGACATCGGCTTCCGGATCGGCCCCGAGGGCCGGGTCGGCGACGTCGAACTGCTGCGCAGCGAGGGCTCGACCGACTGGGCGAAGCCGCTGCTCCAGGCGATCGCCGGACGCCTTTATTCTCCGGTGAACGCCCCCGAGGGCCATTATCGGGTCGAGCGTTACAGTCTCACTGCGCTGTGGGACTATCAGGCGACGGGCACGCACCGCCGGCAGCGTTCGCCCCAAGCCCGGATCGAGATGCTGGACCTGACCGCCGAGCCGGAACCGGAGCCGAAGGCGCGTTGAGCCGGCTTCGGGCCGCCCTGCTGCTCCTCTGCCTCTGGGCGGGAACGGCGGCCGCCATGGCCGCGGAGCCCTCCCCCGGCTTCGCCGCCCGGGCCGGCGAGCTGGTCCGGATCCTCAACGGCGACAGGGCGCCGCAGGGCTTCTTCTCGACCGCTTTCCTCGCCCAGGTGCCGCCCGAGACGCTGAAGGGCGTCGCCGGGCAGCTGAAGTCGAGCTACGGCCCGGCGCGGGAGACGATCCGGATCGAGGCGCGGAGCGCGACCAGCGGAACGGTCTTCGTCCGCTTCGAGCGGGCCATAGTCCGGCTGCAAATGGCGGTCGGCCCGCAGCCGCCGCATCTCGTCGAGGGGCTGCTCGTCGCCGGAGTGGAATCTTCCGCCGCCGACCTGCCGGCGCTGTTCGGCGAGATCGTCGGCCTGCCCGGCGAGGTTTCGCTGGCCGCGGCGCGGCTGGAGGATTCCGGGCCGGCCAATTTCCTCACCCAGAAAGCGGAGCGGCCGCTGGCGATCGGCTCGGCCTTCAAGCTGTTCCTTCTCGCCGAGCTGGTGCGCCAGGTGAAGGCGGGCGAAAGGCGCTGGAGCGACGTCGTGCCGCTGGGTACCCCTTCCCTCCCCTCGGGCCTCCTTCAGGACTGGCCGAAAGCTTCGCCCATCACCCTCCACAGCCTCGCCGCGCTGATGATCTCGCGCAGCGACAACAGCGCCGCGGACAGCTTGCTGGGCGTGCTCGGCCGGGACAAGGTGGAGCGCCTGCTGCCCGGGCTTGGAGTCAGGGCGCCGGAGCGCAACCGGCCCTTCCTCTCCACTCGCGACGCCTTCGCCCTCAAGCTCGGCGATCCCGCCTTGCTCGCGCAATGGAAGGCGGCCGACGAAGCCGGGCGGCGGGCGCTGCTCCCGCGACTGGAGCGGGTCGACGCCTCGACGCTCGATCCGTCGCGGCTCGGCGGCCGCCCCGCCGAGATCGGCGCGGTCGAATGGTTCGCCTCGCCCGCCGACCTCGTCCGCACCCTCGACTGGCTGCGCCGAGCCGGCGACCGGACGGCCCTCGACCTGCTGGCGATCAATCCGGGCCTGGGGCCGGCCCTGGCGAAGGATTTCGCTTATTTCGGTTTCAAGGGCGGCTCGGAGCCGGGGGTGATCAACCTCAGCTTCCTGCTCAAGGCCCGCTCGGGCCGCTGGCTGGCGGTCTCGGTGACCTGGAACAACGAGACGGCGGCCCTCGACGAAGCGCGTTTCGTGGCGCTGGTCAGCCGGCTCGTGAGCCTGATGAAGTAAGTTTCCTCCCCGGCATTTGCCGGGGAGGGGGACCATGCGAAGCATGGTGGAAGGGTTCTGCTAACTTTCGAAGAACCCCTCCACCGCGCTTCGCGCGGTCCCCCTCCCCGCGAAAGCGCGGGGAGGAAATATACTCTAGCGCCCGCTGGCCTCGCGGGACTGGCGAAGCGCCTCCAGCTCCTTCGCCTGCTTCTCGCGGGCCGTGCGCAAGTCGGCGATCCCCGCTTGTTCCTTCTCGCAGAAAGCCCGGCCAATCTCGTCCAGCTTGCCGGCTTCGTCGAGGCAGCGGCCGTAGGCGATGGTCCGCGGCAGCAGGTCGATCGGCTCGATGCCGCTATCCTTGCGCTCGATCGCGGCCCGGATCCCGGTGAAGAAATGCTGCCAGCCGCGGCGGCTCCGGGCCTGGACGAGGGCTTCGGGCGTGGCGGCGGCGCCGGCCGGCGCCGGCGCGGCGAGGGTCGCCAGCGGCACCTTGTCGAGCCTGGCCAGCGCCTCGTCGAAGCGGCCGAGCTCGCGAAGCGCGTTGATCGCCCGCCCTTCCATGCCGATCCAGGTGAGATCGGAGGGGCGCGGCGGCACCTTGGCGGAGGCTTCGACGAGCTCGGCGAGATAGCGTTTGCGAAGCTCCGGCCGGCCCTCCGCTTCCCAGCTCGCCTGGAGCAAGGCCCATAGAGAGCGGTCCGGGGCGACTCCCATCTCGCGCATCAGCCAGTAAGCGCGGTAATATTGCGTGTCCTCCTTGCGGAGCGCCTGATAGGCCTCCGACGCCAGCAGGGGCTCGAGCTTGGCGATCTCGCCGGAATCATATTCCTTGTAGAGGACGAGCCCGTTGTCAGGACATTCCGGAAGGGTCAGCGGGAACTTCACATTGCCGTAGGGCCGCCCGTCCGGCCGCTCGCCGGCGACGACCGGAGGCACGAGAGGCTGGAACTGGAAACCGGCGCCGCCGATCGGACAGGTCATCGTCCTGGCGGCCGGCGCGACGGGCGCTGCGGCGGCGGGACCGGCGATGGCGGCAACGGCCGCGGCAAGGACGAGGATACGCATCGCAAACACTCCTGGACGAAGCATCCTTTCTAGCTCGTGACCGCGGGCGCGACGAGCGGGAAGCGGGGAATGGACGCGTCGAAGGCGCTGCCGTCGGCGGCGACCATGCTGTAATGGCCCTCCATCCAGCCGGTGGGGGTGGGAAGCGGACAGCCGGAAACATAATCGAACGCGCCGCCCGGCTCGATCACGGGCTGCTCGCCGACCACGCCTTCGCCCTGGACCTGGTGGCGGCCGCCGCGGCCGTCCGCGATCGTCCATTCGCGGCTGATCAGCTGAACCGTCTGCGGCGACCCGTTCTCGATCCGCACATGATAAGCCCAGAACCAGCGGCCGCGGCCGGGCTCCGACTGTTCGGGCAGGAAGCTGACCGAGACCCGAACGGTGACGTCGCCGGTCGTGGCGCTGTGGGGAAAGAGGCTTTTCACAAGCGCTTCCCTCTACTTATCGGCCGCACGCGTCAATTGCTTGCGCGGCCGCGGGCGATCCGCGAAGGAGCCGCGATGGTGCAGGACTGGACTCCGGCGAGCTGGCGGACGTGCGAAGCGCGGCATCAGCCGGTCTATGCCGACGCCGGCGCCCTCGACTCGGCCCTGCGCGAGCTCGCCGCTTATCCGCCGCTGGTGCCCGGCACCGAGGCGCAGGCGCTCAAGGCCCAGCTCGCCGAAGCTCAGGAGGGCGGAGCCTTCCTGCTCCAGGGCGGCGACTGCGCGGAGAGCTTCGCCGAATTCTCGCCCGAGACGATCCGCGGAACCGCCCTCCTGATCGAGGCGATGGCCCGGCGCCTGGCGGCGGCGAGCGGGCTTCGCATCGTCCGGGTCGGCCGGATCGCCGGCCAGTTCGCCAAGCCGCGCTCGCGCGAGCTCGAGCAGAAGGACGGCCTCGCTTTGCCCATGTATCGCGGCGACATCGTCAACGGCCTCGCCTTCGACGAGGCGGCGCGCCGGCCCGATCCCGAACGGATGTTCCGCGCCTACGGCCAGTCGGCGGCCGCCTTGAGCCATTTGCGCGCCGTCGAAGGCCCGGAGCCGATCTACACCAGCCATGAAGGCCTGCTGCTCCCCTACGAGCAGGCTCTCACCCGGCGGGACGGAGCGGGCTGGTACGCAAGCTCGGCCCATTTCCTCTGGGTCGGCGACCGCACCCGCTTCGCGGCTTCCGCCCACGTCGAATATCTGCGCGGCCTGACCAACCCAATCGGGATCAAATGCGGGCCGACGCTCGGCCCGGATTTGCTTCGCGCGCTTCTCGACACGCTCAACCCGGGCCGCGAGCCCGGCCGGATCACCCTGATCAGCCGGATGGGCGCCGACGTGGAACGGGGGCTGCCGCCGCTGCTTCGCGCCGTCGCCGCCGAGGACCATCCGGTCCTGTGGGCCTGCGACCCGATGCACGGCAACACGGAGCGGACGGCGAGCGGCTACAAGACCCGGCCGCTTGGGCGGATCCTGGCGGAGCTTCGCGCCTTCTTCGCCGCCACCCGGGCCGAGGGCGTGCGCGGCGGCGGAATCCATGTCGAGATGACCGGGCGCGACGTCACCGAATGCACCGGCGGCGCCGATCCGGTGACCGAGGCGGACCTCGCCGCCCGCTACCACACCCATTGCGACCCGCGCCTCAACCGCGGCCAGGCGATGGAGGTAGCGGAGCTGGTCGCCGCCGAGCTGGCAAAGGCGCGCGGCGCCGAGGCGGCCTGAAGAACAGTTCCCCGGCGCAGGCCGGGGCCCAGCCCATCCGCCGGTGAAGCTGGGCCCCGGCCTTCGCCGGGGAACTCTAACCCGCCTTCTTCACCTCGAGCGTCCCCCTTGGGCACGGCCCCAGCAGGTCGAGCGCCGGGCCGCTGCCGTCGAGCCACGCGCTCCACCCGTCGTGCGCGATCACCGCGACCTGGCGATGGTGGAAGGGCGCCACGTCCGGGCCCGGCTCGGTGGTCAGCATGGTGAAGGCTTCCCCGGCCTCCGTCGTCCGCCACAGGCCGGCGATCGCGAACCAGTCGCGGCCCGCCATGGTGAACAGCCATTTGTCCTTGCGCTTGTCGGGTCGAGGCTCGCGGGGCGTGGTGAACTCGTAGAATCCGTCGGTGACGATCAGGCAGCGGCCGCCGCCCTTCGAATTGGCGAACTCGCGGCCGTCGGAGCGAAAATTGTAGACCGGCTTGCCGCCCGGCCCGGGCCAGCTCCACCGCCGCTGGACCAGCTCCGCTCTGCCCCCCTCCCCGCCGGCGGCGCTCCAGCGGACGATCGGCGCTCGGTCGGTGATTCGGATTTCGGCGCGCGGCTCGGCGTTGGGCAGGCCCTCGGGAAAGCGAAGCGCCATGCCGAGCTGCTCGAACGCCTTCGCAATGGCGTCCGGAGCCACCTTGTTGCTGTAGAGGTTGCACATGGCCGGCCTTCTAGGCGGCGGTCCCGGCGTCCGCCAGCTTGACAGGATAAGCCGAGCCCCCGATATGCGCGCTTCGCAAGCGCAACGGCCCCTTCGTCTAGCGGTCTAGGACGTCGCCCTCTCACGGCGAAAACACGGGTTCGAGTCCCGTAGGGGTCACCAAGCGCACGAAAAGCCTCAGCTTTTCAGGAAAGCGATGCCGGGGCTGCCGCGGGCGAGTATGAGCGCCGCGGATGCGCGGCGGCCTCAGGCCTTCAATATATTGGCCAGGATGCGGTCGCCGCCGCGGGTGAGGATCGACTCAGGGTGGAATTGGAGGCCGGTTTGAAGGGCCTCCGCGTCGCTTATGGCCATCGCCATGCCGTCGATTTCGGCATGGATTCGAAAGCGGGCCGGCACCTCGCGCGTGCAGAGGCTGTGATAGCGCCCGACAGGCACAGGCCCGTTCAGGCCTTCGAAGGGCCCACGCCCGTCATGATGCAGGCGGCTGGCCTTGCCGTGAACCGGCTCGCCGGCCCGAACGACGGCCCCGCCGGCCTGCTGAACGATGGCCTGGTGGCCGAGGCATATGCCGAGCAGACGCACGCGGCCCAGAGCCAGAGCGATGAGATCGAGGCAGCAGCCGGCCTCTTCGGGCCGTCCGGGGCCCGGCGACAGCACGATCAGCGCTGCGTTCTCCAGGGCGATGGCCAACGCCGTCGCGGCGTCGGTGGAATTGCGCAGGACATGAACGCGCTGCCCGAGACGTTCGAAAGCCTCGACGAGGTTGAAGCTGAAGCTGTCGAGATTGTCGATCAGGAGAATGTTGAAGCCGGCGCCGCTCATGTCGCGGCTCCGGTGGCGGCTAGCACCGAGAGCAGGGCCGAGGCCTTGCGCCGGGTTTCGTCAGCCTCGAGCTGCGGATCCGAATCGTAGACCACGCCGGCGCCCGCTCGAACGAACGCAATTCCGTCCCGGACCACGGCGGAGCGAATGACGACTCCGGTATCCAGCATGCCGTCGCCGTCGAGCCAGCCGACCGCCCCGCCATAAGGGCCTCGCTTGGTGCGCTCGGTCCGGCGCAGTAGCTCGGTCGCGCGTATCTTGGGGGCGCCGGTCAGAGTTCCCATGTTGAGGCAGGCCTGGAGCGCGTGAAGCGAGTCGAGGCCGGTCCTCAGCACTCCGGTCACCGAGGAAACGAGGTGCATGACGCGGGCGTAGCGCTCGACGACCATCAGCCCTTCGAGCCGTCTCGTGCCCGGCCTGCTGACCCGGGCGACATCGTTCCTGGCGAGGTCGACCAGCATCATATGCTCGGCGGTCTCCTTCGTATCGAGCCGCATCTCGGCTTCCAGGCGGTCGTCCTCGTCGTCGGTGGCGCCGCGGGCGCGCGTGCCGGCGATCGGCTTGACCTCGACCATCGGCGATCGATCGCGCCGGAAGACCCGGACGGCGGTTTCCGGCGACGCTCCGAACAACATGTGCCGGCCGGCGGCGACGAAGAATTGATAGGGGCTCGGATCGAGCCTGCGCAGCGCGAGGTAGGAAGCCATCGGGTCCGGGCAGGCCGCCCGAAAGGTGCGCGACGGGACGATCTGATAGACGTCTCCGGCGACGATACGCTCCCGAAGCGACGAGACGATTGCGCCATAAGCTTCATCGTCGAGATCGACCTCGGGCTCGGGTCCGGCCGGAGGAGCGGAGACCGTCGCCGGCGGCGTGACCTGGATCGCGCCTTCGCAGCGGGACACCAGCCGGGCGAGACGCTCCGCGGCGGCGAAATACGCGCGCCTGGACGCGCCCTCATCCTCGGCGCCGAAGGCGGTGCAGACTAGGCGGGGTTTCGCGCCCGGCTCGGCCACGATCAGGGATTCCGCGAGCCAGAAGACATAGTCGGGAAAGTCGAGCGGATCTTCGCGGGCGGGCGGCAGGCGTTCGAACAGATCGGCATGGTCGAAGGCGAAGACGCCCATGGCCATGAGCGTGGCGGCTTCCTCCGGCGAGCGCGAGGTGAGTCCGGTCAGCGCGCGCAGGGCGTCGAGCGGCGAAGGCGCAAGGAGCCGGGCTTCGGAATCGTCGCCGGCGACCGGAGGGAATCGCAGCTCGATCGCGTCGACGGACCGCATTGCCACTCGAGCGGCGAGGCGGCGAGCAATTGCCGACAGAACGTTGCGGCCGCCTTCGCCGAGGGCCGTCAGAACGACGCTCTGACCGCGGCACTCCGCCCGAACGGCGGCCTGATCGAGAAGGAAACTGGGGCCGGCGGAGCGTTCGAGCAGGATCGTGTCGGCCCGCCGGCCGCCATCGCTGAGATGCGCGTACAGGCTGACGAGATCGGGCGGAGAAGCAAGGGACCGCCGGAGCGCGACCGCTTCGCCCTCGCGCAGGGACGGCATGGTCGTCACGCCATCGTCCTCCCGACCGCCTTCACGACCGGCTCGAGCGCCGCCATCAGGCTGCGGAACTGGCCGGGATAGAGAGACTGGGCGCCGTCGGACAAGGCGACGGCCGGATTTTCATGCACTTCCACGAGGAGCCCGTCGGCGCCGCAGGCCGCCGCCGCGAGCGACATGGGGATGACGAGGTCGCGGATGCCGGTTCCATGCGACGGGTCGACGAGGACCGGCAAATGGGTTTTCTGCTTGATGTAGGGGATGGCGTTGAGGTCGAGCGTGTTGCGGGTCGCGGTCTCGAACGTCCGGATGCCGCGTTCGCACAGCACGACCTGATCGTTGCCGGCGGCGAGAAGATATTCGGCGGCGAGCAGCAGTTCCTCGATCCGAGCCGACATGCCGCGCTTCAGAAGCACCGGCTTGCCGCACTTGCCGACGGCCCGGAGAAGGGCGAAATTCTGCATGTTGCGGGCGCCGATCTGGAGCGCGTCCGCCTGCTCCGCGACGAGCGCGACGTCGGCCGTGTCCATCACCTCCGTCACGACGGGAAGGCTCAGGGCCTCGCCGACCTCGCGCAGGATCCTGAGGCCTTCCGGGCCATGGCCGCTGAAGCCGTAGGGACTCGTCCGCGGCTTGTAGGCGCCCGCACGCAGGGCCGAGGCGCCGGCCGCTTTCACTTCGGTCGCCGTGGCGAGCATCTGGGAATGGCTCTCGACCGCGCAGGGGCCCGCGACGACCCTGAACGCGGTGCCGCCGAACGCGATCCCGCCGATTCGGACGATCGTGTCGTGCGGGTGAAGCTCGCGGCTCACCAGTTTCCAGGGCGCCAGGATGGGCTTGACCGATTCCACCTGCGGGTGCCCCTCGAGGTGAAGCCCGGCGAGGATTCGCTCGTCGCCGAGCGCTCCGAGGACGACCCGCTCGGACCCGGGCATGTGGAGCGGTGTGAGACCGGCCGCGGAGATGCGGGCGATTATCTCTTCGGCCGTGTCCGGCGGTGCAGTGGGCTTGAGGACTATGATCATGACGGGATCCGGAAAAAAACGGGATGGAAATGAAAAGGCCCGCCGAAGGGCGGGCCTGGTGCGGTCTGAGCTCGTACCTCCCGGCGGAGGAGTCTCGATCTAGGCAGGCCTGCCTTCGGCTAACGGTCGCAACCAGCGCCACCAGCTGAACCCGGCGCACGGCACCGCCGCGCAGGCTTGCGCCTCGGCAAGGGGCGACGTCATGCGGCCCGCCGTTCCGCGCCCATGTCGCCGGGGTCGAGGTCCGGCAGGGCGTCGAGCTCGGCGCACAGGGCGGGGAGATCGTTGCGGGCCACCAGATCGAGCACGTCCTGGAAGCGGTCTATGACGAAATAGGCCTGCTGGAAGGCGTCGGTCCGGTAGCGGGTCCGCAATACCCGAGGAAGATCGAAGGCCAGCCGGTGCGGGCGGGCGCTTTCAAGCGAATAATGCGCCTCGCCGAAGCTGGAGAGGATGCCGGCCCCGTAAATCTTGAGGCCCCCGCCCTCGCGCACGAGGCCGAATTCCACCGTATACCAATAGAGCCTGGCGAGCCGGGCGAGCGAGCCGTTGGCGACCGCCTCCAGTCCGAGCTTGCCGAGCGCCTGCATGAAATCGGCGACGTCGGGTTGGGCGAGCATCGGGACGTGGCCGAAGACGTCGTGAAAGACGTCGGGCTCCTCCAGATAATCGAGCTGGTCGGCCGCCCGGATGAAATTGCCGGCCGGAAAGCGGCGCTCGCTCAAATGGCCGAAGAAGATGTCGTCGGGCACCACGCCCGGCACCGAGACGACGGTCCAGCCGCTCCGCGCCGCCAGCCGCGCGTTGAGCTCGATCAGGTCGGGGATACCCGGCCGGCTCAGGCTGAGGACGTCGAGCCCCTCCTCGAAGGCGGAGACGGCGCGGCCGTGAAGCAGGCTGCGCTGACGGGCGAAGAGGGTGTCCCAGACCCAATGGTCCTCTTCGGTCAGCTCGTCCCACCGTTGCGGCACCGTCCAGTCGGCCGCCGCACCCGGTGGAGGCGTGGGCGAGGCCAAAGCGCCATGCTTTCCGGATCGTGCCTGTTCGGTCGTCATCAATTCGTCCTTCCCGAAATGAAAAACCCCGCCGGGAGGTCCTGGCGGGGTTCGGTCGCTTCGTGCCTCATTGCTGGCGCGTCAGCCGGTCCCCGCCGTGCGGATGAAATAATAGGCGCCAAACCAGAGCGGCGCGCGCGTGTCGGCCGTGGCGGCCTGCGCCAGGATACCGTGAAGGCCGAAGATTGCGTCGCGCGCCATAGAGCACTTCATGAAGCATCGGCTCGACGGCTGTCAATGGATCCCGTCTACGCACATACGACCGGCATCAGTCATGACGGTCGAGAAAGCTCGCCACCTCGCCCAGGTCGACATCCCGGTCCAGGAAGGCGCGGCCGATTCCGCGGACGAGGACGAAGGGAAGCCGGCCGCTCTCCATCTTCTTGTCGGACGTCATGTGGCGCACCAGCCCGGCGCCCTCCGCACGGACACCGGCCGCCTTGAGGTTCGTCGGAAGCCCGGCCGCCGACAAATGGTCCCTGACTCGCCCGGACTCCTCGGCGCGGCAGAGCCCTCGCTCCACCGAGAAGTCGAAGGCGAGGACGATCCCCGCGGCGACGGCCTCGCCATGCAGGAGCCGCCCGGAAAAGCCGGCTTCGGCCTCGAGGGCATGTCCGAAGGTATGACCCAGGTTGAGAAGGGCCCGGCGCCCCTTCGTCTCGCGCTCGTCCTCGGC
>JBEVDE010000067.1:0-3971 GCA_040514175.1 Allosphingosinicella sp.
TACGGCACTCTGGGGCCCGGTGTTCGATAAATCTGCGGCGTTGTCGATTTTGCCGGGCTGTACCCCTGTGCGCGTATTCTTTGTCACTTCGTGAACTTTGTGCGAGCAATCTGGATTTTGCATCCCGGCTGTGATGGCCGAAAGCTAAGTGATGCATGATATCGAGGACGTGGGGCACCTGGCAGTCGATTGCGGATTGAGGATCCATCGGGACCTTGGTCCGGGCCTTCTCGAATCGGTTTACGAGGCCGTTATGGCGGCGAGCCTGCTTCGCCAAGGGCTGGCGGTCGAGCGGCAGAAGCCGATTCCGATCGAGTTCGAGGGGATCAGATTGGCGGAGGGGTTTCGCGCCGATCTCGTAGTGGAAGGTCAATTGCTCATCGAAGTTAAGTCGGTCGATCGGCTTGCGCCGGTCCATGCGAAGCAGTTACTCACCTATCTTCGGCTCTCCAAACGACCCCTTGGACTACTCATGAATTTCGGAGGGACAACCTTCCGAGAAGGCCTGAGGCGGCTCGCCAACAATTACTTTTCCGGTGTGTAACGGGGTTAGCCGCGCTGGCCGAAGGCCAATTGTTTCGCACAAAGATCACAAAGGCACCAAGGTGCCTCAGGGGCTCCGCCTTCAGGGCTTTTTCGAGTTTGCCGGGCGGCAGGCCGCTTCGCGGAATCTTGGTGCCTTTGTGATCTTTGTGCGAACCCCTATTCGACCTGCGGCGAACGCCCGGCTCACGCCAGCCACGACACCACCGGCCGTCCCGCCGCCCGCGCCGCCGTCGCCTGGAGGAGCTGGATCAGGTGCACGGCGAGCGAGATCAGGGTCCATCCCGCCACCGCGACCAGCCCCCAGTCCGGCCGCCCGGCGACCAGCGCCGCGAGCAGGATCACCATGTTGGGGTTGCGCCGCGCCGTCACCAGCCGGAAGCGGCTGTCGAAGCGGCGCCAGACGTGGATGTGCATCTTGAAGCGGAGGATGAAGGCGCCCTCGATCAGCCGCTGGACGACATAGCCGCCGACGATCACTCCGAGCGTCCACCAGAAGACATCCGGCTCCAGCGGCCGGCCGTAAGCGTGGAGGCCGACCCCCCAGGCCCACCACCAGAAAGGCGGGTGGACGAGGTCGATGCCGTGGTCGATCGCCTCGCCGATCCTGGACGCGGTGATGGTGCAGCGGGCGAGCTTGCCGTCGACCGTGTCGAGCACCATGAAGGCCAGCCCCGCCGCCAGCCCCGGCCCGTAAAGGCCCTCGTAGAAGAGCCAGGTCGCGAGCAGGCAGAGCGCCGCCCCGATCAGCGAGACTTGGTTGGGGCTCATCCCGATCCGGGCCGCCCAGCGCGTCAGCGTTAGGGCCCATTCCGGCCACAGATATTTGGTCAGCAGGTCGGTCACGCCCTTGTAGGCGCCGAAATAGCTGGCCCGCTCGAGGGCGCGCAAATTGGCGGGCACGAGCCGGTCGATGAACGGCCGTTCCTTCTTGCGCAGTTCCTCGTTGCCGAGCCCACCGGCTTCTTCCCAGGCCAGCACCTCCCCGTTCGGCGCCCGAAGCGAGAAGCCCTGCTCCATGGCCCTGAACGTCGCGGCCCGGGAGTCGCCCTCATCGCCCGCATGGGCCAGCACCGGCACTCCGCCCCGGGTCACGGTCAGTCCGGGGCTCCCCGCCACCAGCTTCAGCCAGGCCGGGTCGAAGGCGTAGTCGAGATTGACCAGCACCTCCCCGTCCGGCCGGACTTCCAGCCCCTGGGCGCGCGCGATCCGCCTCAGCCGCTCGTCGGCGGTCAGGCCCCAGAGGCGGGTCCCGTTCGCGCCGACCGGGGCGACGGCGGTCACGCCTTGAGCTCCCGGCTGATCGTCTCCGCGCTCCTCAGCGCCAGAGCGACGATGGTCAGGGTTGGATTGGCCCAGCCGCCGGTCGGGAAGAGCGACGAGCCCGCCACCCAGAAATTGCCGAAGCCGTGCACCCGTCCGTCCGGGTCGGTGACGCTGGTCGCCGGATCGCTTCCCATCCGGGTCGTTCCCATATGATGATAGCCGCCGATCGGGTGGGAGGAGATGAGCGGGTCGGTCTGCCATTCGCTCGTGCCCAGCCAGGCCGACGGCTCGACCTTGCCCAGCCCGAGCCGCTCCAGCTCCCGGCCGAGGGTCTCGACGAGTATAGCGACGCTCCTCACGTCGATCCCGGAAAGCCGCCAGTCGAGCTTGACCCGCCTGACGCCGGCCGGGTCGGTCTCGCCGCTCAGCGTCACCCGGCTCGCCGGATTGGGCGCCTGCTCGCCGCGCACCAGCAGGGCGATTTCGAGATTGCCGAGCTTGTGGAGCAGCCACGGCCGGGCCGGATCGACATGGCGCTGCGCCCAGCCCGCGGCCTTCTTGGTCACCATCCACAAAGCCCGGCCGCGCTTTGTGGGCGCCATGCTGTGCTTGAGGCCGGAATAGGCCTTCATGCCGATGAATTGCCGCCGGCCTTCGGGCTGGCGGGCGACGATGGTCAGCGAAGTGTTGAGGATGCCCTCGCGCCGCTGGAGCGCCTCGGACGGGCTGATCAGGGCGGCGAGATCCTGCCCGCCGATCCGGTGCCGGCGGCCGAACGCTTTCAGCAGCTGCCACGCCGCGCCGTCGACGATCCGGCCGCCGCGGGCATGCGGATGCTCCATGAAATAGCGGCCGACCTGGTCGTGGCCATTGCCGAGGTCCGACTGCAGGAGGAGCCTCGCATTCTCGATCCCGCCCGCGGCGAGGACGAAGGCTTTGGCCCGGACCGTCAGCCGCCCGGCGCCGAGCGAGCGCGCCTCGACCCGGCCGATTCCGCGGCCGTCGGCGACGATCGCCGTCACCGTCGCATGGGTCGCCACCTGGCATCTTGGGTCGGCCTCGAGATCGGCGCAGCTCTCCCAGGCGAAGCGGTTGAAGCGGCGGTCGAAGGTCCACAGCGGGGTGTCGAGCTCGGCGAAGTCCGGAAGCCTGACGCCCGCGGCGCGAAGCGAATCCGGTCCGGGCCGCTCCGGCGGAAGCCCGAACAGCGGCCGCGCCCGCCGGTACCAGCGCTCCATCTCGTCCCAGCCGATCGGCCAGCCCGAATAAGGTACATAATCGCGCTTCGCGAGGTCGATCGGATCGAGCTCCGCGCAGCGCCCGCCCCAGATGGCGGTGGTGCCGCCGAAGAAGCGGAGCCGGCTGTCCTCGAGGTCGTAATATTCCTCCCCGACATTCTCGCCGGCGTTGAGATCGGCCGGGCCCGGCTCGTAATCGAGCCCGCCGCTCTCCAGCAGGACGACGCTGTGGCCGAGCTCGAGCAGCCGCCGGGCCACGCTGATCCCCGCCGCCCCGGCGCCGATCACGCAGACCTCGCTTTCGAGCTCGAGCGGGCCGGAGGCCTGAGCGAGGTCGATCATGCCGTCGCCCCAGCGAAGGCTGGGGCCCCGGGGGGTGAAGGATGCAGGCGCTTTTTACCCGCTGGGATCCCAGCCTTCGCTGGGATGACGAAATGGCTCACCTTGCGAACAACTCCGCCTCGACCTCGCCCGACAGGCTCCCCGCCAGCACCGCCTCCTGCGCCCAGCGCAGGTCGTCGGCGAGATAGCGGTCCGACTGATAAGGCTCGACGTTGCGCCGGATCTCGGCTCGCGCCGTCTCCAGCGCCGGCGAGCTCTTAAGCGGCGCGTGGAAGTCGCAGCCCTGGGCCGCCGCGAGAAGCTCGATGCCCACGACCCCGGCGGCATTGCCCGCGATCCGCCGCGCCTTGGTCCCGGCATGGGTCGCCATCGAGACATGATCCTCCTGATTGCCCGAGGTCGGCACCGTGTCGACGCTCGCCGGCCAGGCCAGGCTCTTGTTCTCCGAGACCAGGGCCGCGGCGGTCACCTGGGCGATCATGAAGCCCGAATTGACGCCGCTGTCCTCGACCAGGAAGGGCGGCAGCCCGCTCATCTTGGGATCGACCAGGACCGCCGTCCGCCGCTCCGAGATGCTCCCGA
>JBEVDE010000116.1:0-2903 GCA_040514175.1 Allosphingosinicella sp.
TTCGTGATCGGCTTCATCTTCTGGGCGACGCCCCTGGGGGAATTGGCCTATTCGAAGGCCGACGAGGCGCAGAACGCCGCGGTCCAGGCCTCGCTGGCCCAGAATCTGACCCGCAAGGATCCCGAGACCGGGAAGATCAGCGGCACCGGCACCTACATCATCCCCGCCCACAACAACGCCGCGGGCGCCGTGCTCTACGGGCGCGGCCCGATCGCCACGGTGCATTTCAACACGAAAGGCTATTCGCCGGACGACATGTCGATGATCCTCCCCGGCTTCATCGTCGCTTTGGTGGCCGGCCTGCTGATGGCGTTCGGGCTGGCGGCGGCCGGCGGCCGCAGCTTCGCCGACCTCGCAAGGCTCGTCGTCTGCTTCTCGCTGGGCTTCACCGTCTGGGAATATCTCGGCTCGCCCATCTTCAACCATTATGGCTGGGGCTATTGGATCTACACGTTCATCGCCGAATCGGTGTCGCTGATCGTCGCCGGCCTGGTCGTCGCCCGCTGGTTCATGCCGCCTTACCGGGCGGCCGAGGCCGTGCCCGCTACAGAAGCGTAAGGAATCTGTAGGCGCCCTCGAACTCCCGGCGCCGGTTCTCGAGGGAGAGGGCGGCGAGGGGATCGGCGCCCCATTGCTCGGCCTGCCAGGCCTCGTCGAGCATGGCCGCGTCCCAAGCCGCTTCCAGCCCGATCGCCCCCTCGGCGAGAGCGAGGGCGATGATCAGCGAACCGGCGATGGTGACCAAAGGCGCAAGCCCGGCGAGCTGGAACGGGCCCCGGGCCGCCACCGCGCGGCCGAGCTGCTCGACGGTGCCGGGAGCCTGGCGGCGGTGGATTACTCCGGCCGTGGTCTCGATCTCTATGCCGAAGCGGGTCCGGGCCCAGCCGAGCAGCGGATCCCAGATCCTGCCCTGGCGCTCGACCAGCGAGTCCGGGCCCTCCGCCCGGTAGCAGAGCAGGTCGCTCTCGCCATATTCGGCCAGTGTCCTGCCGAATGCGGCGGGATCGGGCTCGACCCGGTCGATGGCGGCGTTGGCGAGGCCGGTGAGCGGCATCGAGCGGGGGTCGATCTTCTCGGCTTGCGCGTTCCACTCCCCGGCGATCGCCTCGGCGAGCTCCTCGGTCGGGACCCGAAGCGGGTTGCGGCCGGGCGTGCGCACCGGCCGGCCGTCGAGCAGGATGGCGACTCCGCCCGCTTCCGGAGAGACGGTCGCCTGCTTGTAAAAGCGCTTCATGGCCCGGGCGGGGTCTTCCAGCGGGCGGCGAGCCATTTCGGCCCCCAGAAGCTGGCGACGAGGCCGCCCAGAGTGATCGGAAGCCCGACCGCGAGCGAACCGCCCTCGACCAGGACGTCGCTATGCCAGATGGCGAGGCCGATCAGGACCACGATTGTGAAACCGATCCGGACCAGGTTGATCGCGATGAAGCGGTTGCGCCACAATGTCTCGTCGTCTTGCGGGGTCATGGAAGGGCCTTCATCCTCATCGTCGCCGCCATCTCCCGCTCGCCCCGCTCGGCGAGCGCGTCGGCGATCCGGCTGCGTACCTCGTCCGGCTTGTCCTGGTCCACCTTGGCGGTGCCGCGCCAGGCGGCGACGTGCATCTCGAAGCCGGCGATGGCCTTGAGCAGGCCCTCGAAGCGGCCCTCGCTCATCTTCGCCTTGGTCCAGGGCGGTTTCGGCGCCAGCCGGGCCTCGTTCACGGCGGACAGATCGTCGACCAGCCGGACCAGCGCCTCGGAGTCGAGCGGCCTAACCGGACCCTCGAGCTCGACCGCGACGTAGTTCCAGGTCGGAACCCGGTCCTCGAGCCCGTACCATTCCGGGCTGATATAGGCGTGCGGGCCGTTGGCGACGAACAGGGCCGGGGCGCCGGCCGCCAAAGCGGCATAGACGGCATTGCCCCGCGACACGTGGAAGCGCAGCCGCTCGCCGTCCAGAAGCACCGGCACGTGCACCGCCCGCGGCCCTTCCGGAGTCGACACGAAGAGCACGCCGAAGCCGAGCTCGCCGACCAGCGCCGCCATCGCCTCGCGATCCTGGATCTGGAATTTACGGTTGGGGTGCATCAGCCGGCTCCGTCATTCCGGCGAAAGCCGGAATCCACGAACACGACAGCACGAAAAGAACGACCCGCCGTGTTCATGGATGCCGGGTCGAGCCCGGCATGACGGCTCTGTCTGGCGCCCCTCATCTCTGCCCCCTTCCCCGACGTTCGCCCTTGCGCTCCTTGCGGCGCGACTTGGCGGCGGCGGAGGCGGCGCGGCGCTTGCCCTCGGCCGTCTCGGAGAATTTCACTTCGTCGAGCGGAAGATCGGCCAGCTCAGGGTCGAAGCCGAGATTGGCGAGCGTCTCGGCGAAGTGCGAGGGCAGCTCCGCGGTGACGTCGAGCGTGTCGCCGTCGGGATGGTCGATCCGGAGCCGGCGGGCGTGGAGGTGGAGCTTGCGGCTGATCGCTCCGGTCAGGAAGGCGTCGGGGCCGCCATATTTGCCGTCGCCCAATATGGGATGGCCGATCGCCGCCATATGGACCCGAAGCTGATGGGTTCGGCCGGTCAGGGGCTGGAGCTCGAGCCAGGCGGCGCGGTTGCCGGCGCGCTCGATCATCCGGTAGCGGGTCCGCGCCGGAAGCCCCCCTTCGCCCTCCTCGACATGCATCTTCTCGCCGCCGGTGCCGGGCTGCTTGGCGAGCGGCAGGTCGATATAGCCGTCGGCGATGTCGGGCACGCCGGTGACGATCGCCCAATAGACCTTGCGCGCGGTGCGGCCGGAAAAGGCCTTGGAGAAGAAGCCGGCGGCGCGGGCGGTGCGGGCGACGAGGAGGACTCCCGAAGTGTCCTTGTCGAGCCGGTGGACGAGCTTGGGCCGGTTGCCCTTGTCGTCGGCGAGACCGTCGAGCAGGCCGT
>JBEVDE010000175.1:0-7094 GCA_040514175.1 Allosphingosinicella sp.
CCCGGTCGCCCTCGCCGACCCCGCGCGCCTCGAACAGGCCTGCGGCGCGGGCGGCGCGCTCGTCGAGCTCGGCATAAGTGAGGCTCCGGCCGGTCGCCAGCTCTTCGAGCGCGACCTTGTCCCCGGTCAGCTCGGCGCGGCGGGCGATCAGGTCGGGAAGGTCGGTGGGCATCACCTTTTCCTGAGCCCCTCCGACACCAGCTCGATGGCGATGTCGGCGACTTCGGCGGGGCTCAGATCCTCGTCCCACAGGCCGTAGCGCATGCCGAGGAAGACGCTCATTCCGATCAGCGCCCAGGCCCGCGCCTCGTCCTCGCGCGCGCCGTGGGCGCCGTTCGCGATCTCGCCGCGCTCGCGGGCCCCGGCGAGGTTGCGGCGATAGGCGTCGGCGAAGCTCAGATAATGCTCGCGATAGACGTCGTGGGCGACGAATTGCGCTTCCTCGATGATCCGGTAGAGCTCGGGATGCCGGCGGGTGAAGGCGATGAACGCCTCGAGGCCGATCCGCTCGGCGGCGAGCCGGTCGGGAGCGTGCTTCACCGCCTCGGCGACATGCACCCTGGTGGCCCGGCTCATGTCGAGGACGAGGGCCCGGAAGACCTCCTCCTTGCTCTCGAAATAGGTGTAGAAGGTGCCCAGTGCGACCCCGGCGCGGCGGGTGATTCCGGTGAGCGCCGCCTCGTGGAAGCCGCGCTCGCCGAACTCGGCCGCGGCGGCCTCGATCAGCCGCCGAAGGGTCTTGCGCCCGCGCTCGGTGCGGGGCTCCTTGTCGCCGTTGCCGACCGCTGTCGCCATGGTCCCTCCGGGCCGGAAAGTTGAACCAGTTTTCAGCTTTCCGCAAGCTCCCGCTCGAGGCGCCTGATCTGGGTCGGCGCGGCGGGCAAATAGAGCCGGGCGAGGCGCCGAAGATCGCCGGGATCGAGGAAGGTGACGAAGCCCGGAAGAAGGGTTCGCGCCACCCGGTTTCCGTAAAGGGAGCTGCCGACGACGATCTCGTCCGCGCCCGCCACCAGCCCCCGGGTCCAGAGCAGGTCGATCTTGCGGGTCTCGCCGGGAATGAAGGCGACCTCGCCCCGCGGCGACAGGCAGGTGAGCAGCCGCCCGTCCGGCAGCGGGACGATGTCGTGGCAGCCGCTGCAGGGAAGCTCGAACCGGGCGCGCTCCCGGAAATCGCGGTCGAGCTCGAGGATCTCGCTGGGCCGGCCGCGATCCTTGTTGTGGAGCATCAGCCAGACTCTGTCGGCGGTGCCGGCGATCGAATTGAGGTGGGCGTGGCCGGGCCCGTCGCGCGGCGCGGGCGGGAGGATCCGGTGCTCGGCGGCGGGCGTCCAGTCGCGGCGATATTCGAGGATCCGCTGGTTCAGGGTGTCGACGAGGAAGAAGGATTCGTCGAAATAGTCCAGCTGGTGGCAATTGGAGTCGAGCCCGTCGGCGACGATGCCGATCTCGATCAGCGCCTCGTCCTGCCAGCGATAGTGGACGACCCGTCCCGACAGCGCCGCCGTCTCGCCCGGCCCCGGATCGTGCCGAAAGGCGAAGACATCCGGTCCGACACAGGCGATCCCGAAAAATGCCCCGGCGACGAGCAGGCGGCATTGCTCGCGCGCGGCGGAGTAGAGGCCCTGCCGGGAAGCCACCAGGTAAAGGTTCGTCAAATCCTCGGCCCGAGCGCCCGGATCAGAGGGTCAGGAGGCGAGTCCGCCGTCCGGTCCCGGCCCGTCGCTGGCCTCCGCGTCGCCGGGGTTGAGCCGGGTGACCATGGGCTCGATCCAGGAGTCCCTCTCACCCGTCTCAGGCTCGGGCGCGGTCGGCGTCGATGTCGGCGAAGTCATGATGTTTCCTCGATCTGCGGGGGCCGCCGTAACATTGCCGATTCGCGCTCACAACCCTGCCGGCTCAGCCGCGCGCGGTGAAGACGTGGGCCGATATGGCCGCGTCGACCGGATCGCCGCAGCGGCGAATCAGCTCGGCCAGGGCCGCGCCGGTGGCTTCGTCGAGCCGCTCCGGCGCCCGCGCCTCGATCTCGGAGCGGAGCGGCGATCCCTGGCACAGGCCGGGCGCGACGTCGCGGGCGCTGCCGCGGCTTCGCCTGGCGACGGTCTCCGATTCGACCCGGGCGAAGCCGGCGGCGCGCAAATCGGCCTCGACCGCGGCCTTGTCGTGATAGCCGAAGGGCACCCGGCTGATGAAGCTCGGCGGGTCGCCCGGGAAAAGCGCGGCGACGGCCTCGGCGACGGCCTGCGAGGCGGGGTTGGCGTCGAGCCGGTCCCAGACGTTGAAGAGGAAGGCGCCGCCCGGCCGAAGCGCCCGGAGCGCCTCGCGATAGGCGGCGACCCGGTCGGGAAAGAACATCGCTCCGAACTGGCAGACGACCAGGTCGAAGCCGGCGTCCGGGAAGGGCAGCGACTGGGCATCGGCGGGAGCGAAGGTCACGCGCTCCGAAGCAAGCTTGCGCGCGGCGACCTCGAGCATGTCGGGATTGAGATCGGTGGCGACGATCCGGGCCTCCGGAAGCGCCGCTGCCAGGGCGCGGGTGACGATGCCGGTGCCGGCCGCGGTCTCCAGGATCCGCTTCGGGCGGAGCGCGGCGGCGCGGCCGGCGAGATCGGCGGCATAAGGCTCGAACAGGAACGGCCCGAGGCAGCGATCGTAAAATTCGGGGATCGACCCGGCGAATTGAACGTCGGTGGCTGTCATGCGCGGGAGTCTAGAGCCTTCGCTATCGAACGCAAAGCCTCAGCTCCCCGGCGAAGGCCGGGGTCCAGCGGCACCGGCGGAACGGCTGGATCCCGGCCTTCGCCGGGAAGCATCGGCTATTCCTCTGTCGATCGGTCGCGCCCGGGCAGCGGCAGCAGGTCGTGGCGGATGCTGACGAAGCGCGCGGCGAGCCTGATCTCGGCGAGGAAGAGGGTGAGGCCGACGATGAGCAGGCTCATCGCGACGATGAAGAGCATTGCGATCGGCCGGGCGAAGGCGATCCGGGCGAGGTCGGCGACGAACAGGATCGCGACCACCAGGCAGACGAACAGGGCGCTCGCGGTGCAGGCGGTGATCGCCAAATTCACGATCCGCATCCGGCGGATGATGATCAAAAGCTCCTCGCTCGCCCGCTCCCTCGTCGCCTCGTCGAACGAGACGAAGTCGCGCTCGAGGCTCCGGCCGCGGTCGACGACCCGGGCGAGCCGCGACGCCAGCACGTTGAGCAGGCCGGCGATCCCGGCGAGCAGGAAGACGGGCGCGATCGACAGCTGGATGAGATGGGCGATGGTCGAGACGGGCAGAGTCTGGTCCATGGGCCTCAACACAGCTTTGTCCGCGGACTTGTCAAGATCGCCGAAAGCGCTTCCCTCCCAGTCCCCGCCGCCGCTATGGCGCGCCGACCATGCCCTCCCACTCCACCCGTTCGAGATCCCGCTCCGCCGCCCGGCTCGCCGCCGTGCAGGCGCTCTACCAGCGCGAGATGGAGCAGACTCCGGTCCCCAAGCTCCTTCACGAATTCCACCACCATCGCCTCGGCGCGACCATCGAGGGCGTTGAATATGCCGATGCGGAGGTCGATTTCTTCGACGATCTGGTGAGCGGGGTCGCCGCCCGCGAGGCGGAGCTGGACGAGGCGATCGCGGCCCGGCTGACCCCGGACTGGCCGCTGAACCGCCTCGACCGGCCGATGCGCCAGATATTGCGCGCCGGCGCCTACGAGCTGGCGGCTCGGATCGACGTTCCGACGGGGAGCGTGATCTCGGAATATGTCGACGTGACCAAGGCTTTCTACGGCCAGAAGGAGGCGGGCTTCGTCAACGGCATCCTCGACGCCGTCGCCAAGGACGTGAGGAAGTAGGATCCTCCCCATCGAAGATGGGGAGGGGGACCACCCGCAGGGTGGTGGAGGGGTAAATGGCGCAGGCCTGTTCAGCTACCCCTCCACCATGCTTCGCATGGTCCCCCTCCCCACCGCTTCGCGGTAGGGAGGATAAGTGAACGAATCCGCCTTCATCGAGTCGCTCCGCGCGCTGGCGACCCATCCCGCCGCCCGCGGCCTCGCCGACGACGCCGCCGTGCTCGAGATCGGCGGCCGCACCCTAGTCCTCACCCACGACATGCTGGTCGAAGGAATCCACTACCGCCCGGGCGATCCTCCCGGCGACGTTGCTTGGAAGCTCCTCGCCGTGAACCTCTCCGACCTCGCCGCCAAGGGCGCCCGGCCGTTGGGGGTCCTGCTCGGCTACAGCCTCGGCGAGGACGAGTGGGACCAGGCCTTCGTCGCCGGCCTCGGCACCGCTCTGGCCGCTTTCGACCTGCCCCTGCTCGGCGGCGACACGGTGCGCGGGAGCGGCGCCCGGACGCTGGCGCTGACCGCGATCGGCGAGGCGGACGGACCGGTGCCGTCGCGCGGCGGCGGCAAAGCGGGCGACCATCTCTGGGTGAGCGGCACGATCGGCGATTCGGGCGCCGGCCTGCGCGGCCTCGGCGAGGCGCTGGTCGAGCGCTACCGCAACCCGCGGCCGCGGCTCGAGGCGGGGCTGCGGCTGGCGCCCCTGGTCACGGCGATGATGGACGTCTCGGACGGGCTCCTGATCGACTCCTCGCGGATGGCGGCGGCGAGCGGAGTGGCGATCGAGATCGATCTCGCCCTCGTACCCTTGTCGGACGCGTTGCTGGCCGCGGTCGGCGACGGACGCGAGGCACGTCTGGAGGCCGCGACGGCGGGAGACGATTACGAATTGCTGTTCGCCGCGCCCCACGAACGGGCCTCGGCGATCCTCGCGCTGCAGGACGAGCTCGGGCTCCCGCTTAGCCGGATTGGCGCCCTCGCGGAGGGTCCGGGGGTGCGCCTTACCGAGGCCGGCGAGCCCATCCCGCTACCGTCCCGCCTCGGCTGGGAACATCGCTGACCGCCAAGTTGAAACATTAAGTCGTTCTACCTATGTTCCATAGTCGAGGCTTGTTTCGAGACGGTTTATGCCTTTCTTTCGGCCTGTCGTGACCAAATCTCCCCGGGCCTCCGCGATCCGGCATGCGGGTCTTTCGGGATTGGCGGCGACGGGCCGGGCGGTGGCAAAAAAAATGCGTTCCCGTGTGCAACTCGTCCACTTCGTCCACTTTGCGCCACTTTCGCCTCCGGGCGGACGCCGAAGCCGCCGCAGACGGTTGAATCCTCGCCGCAACCCCCCTAAAGGGCGCGGCACATCCGGGCGCGTCCGCGCCGGGGCCGTTGCCCTGCCCGGCTCAGCAAAAAGGGGAAGGAATCTCAAATGGAAGTCGTGCTCATTGCCATAGCCTGCGGAATAGCCGCGGTGCTCTACGGCATTCTTACCAGCCTACAGGTGCTGAAATCCTCGGCCGGCAATGAGCGCATGGTCGCGGTCGCCTCCGCCATCCAGGAGGGCGCCAACGCCTATCTCCGCCGCCAGTACACCACGATCGCCGTCGTCGGCGTGGTCGTCGCGGCCCTCGTCTTCTTCCTGCTCGGGCCGATCGAAGCCGTCGGCTTCGTCATCGGCGCGCTGCTTTCGGGCGCCGCCGGCTTCATCGGCATGAACATCTCGGTCCGCGCCAACGTGCGCACCGCCGAGGCCGCCCGCACCAGCCTCCAGCGCGGCCTCACCGTCGCCTTCCGGGCGGGCGCGATCACCGGCATGCTCGTCGCCGGCCTCGCTTTGCTCGCCATCTCGGTCTTCTTCTACTTCCTCGTCGGCGTTCAGGGCCTCGCCCCGAACGACCGCCAGGTCGTCGACGCCCTCGTCGCCTTGGCCTTCGGAGCGTCGCTCATCTCGATCTTCGCCCGTCTCGGCGGCGGCATCTTCACCAAGGCGGCCGACGTCGGCGCCGACCTCGTCGGCAAGGTCGAGGCCGGAATTCCCGAGGACGATCCCCGCAACCCGGCCGTCATCGCCGACAATGTCGGCGACAATGTCGGCGACTGCGCCGGCATGGCCGCCGACCTGTTCGAAACCTATGTCGTCACCGTCGGCGCCACCATGGTGCTCATCGCCCTGCTCGTGAACGCGGGCGCCGAGCAGATGCTGGCCCTGATGAGCCTTCCGCTGATCATCGGCGGCGTGTGCATCATCACCTCGATCATCGGCACCTACCTCGTCCGCCTCGGCGCCAAGCAGTCGATCATGGGCGCCCTCTACAAGGGCTTCTGGACGACCGCCGCCCTCTCCATCCCCGCCATCTATTACGTCATGTGGCAGACGCTCGGCGGCGACATGAACGCGGTCATCGGCGGCGCCGTCGAAGCGGCTGGCGCCGACGTCGCGGTCGACGTGGCCCGCACGGCCGTCAGCGACGGCTTCACCGGCATGGACCTGTTCTGGTGCTCGCTGGTCGGCCTCGGCGTGACCGGCCTGATCGTCTGGATCACCGAATATTATACCGGCACCAACTATCGCCCGGTCCGCTCGATCGCCAAGGCCTCGCAGACCGGCCACGGCACCAACGTCATCCAGGGCCTCGCCATCAGCCTCGAGTCGACGGCGCTTCCGACCCTCGTCATCTGCGTCGGAATCATCGTCTCCTATCAGCTGGCCGGACTCATCGGGATCGCCTTCGCGGCGACCGCGATGCTCGCCCTCGCCGGAATGGTCGTCGCCCTCGACGCCTACGGCCCGGTCACCGACAATGCCGGCGGAATCGCCGAGATGGCCGGCATGGAGGAGGACGTGCGCACCCGCACCGACGCTCTCGACGCGGTCGGCAACACCACCAAGGCGGTGACCAAGGGCTATGCGATCGGATCGGCCGCGCTCGGCGCGCTCGTCCTGTTCGGCGCCTACACGACCGATCTGGAGCATTATGCGGTAGAGCTCGGAATCGGGCCGGACGGCATCGATTTCTCGCTGTCCAACCCCTACGTGGTCGTCGGCCTGCTGCTCGGCGCCCTGCTCCCCTATCTGTTCGGAGCGATGGGCATGACCGCGGTCGGCCGGGCCGCCGGCAACGTCGTGCTCGACGTTCGCGAGCAGTTCCGCTCCAACCCGGGCATCATGGACGGCACGTCGCGCCCCAATTATGCGCGCACGGTCGATCTCGTCACCAAGGCTGCGATCAAGGAGATGATCATTCCTTCGCTCCTGCCGGTGCTGGCGCCG
>JBEVDE010000192.1:0-3920 GCA_040514175.1 Allosphingosinicella sp.
TTGACGATGTCGCCGTCCTTCAAGGTCCGGTCGCCCGGAATGCCGTGGCAGACGACATGGTTGATCGAGGTGCAGCAGCTGCCGGTGAAGCCGCGATAGCCCAATGTCGCCGGGATCCCGCCGCGGGCGATCATCTCGCGATGGACGATGTCGTCGATCACCTGGGTGGAGAGCCCCGGCACGATATGCGCAACGAGCGAGTCGAGCACTTCGGCGGCGGCTCGGCCGGCGCGGCGCATCCCTTCGAACGCTTCGGGTCCGTGGAGCTTGATCGCCCCGCTGCGGCCGACCAATTCGGTGCCGCTGATCGCCTGATATTGGGTCATCGGATGAATATAGGCCGGGGGACGGCCAAGGACAAATTCCGTTCGGCCTGAGCCCCTCGAAGGCCTTCCCTTCCAGCAACAGAGGGTAGAGGAAAGGGCTTCGACAGGCTCAGCCCGAACGGAGTCACCATTGACCGAAGAACGCATCTGGACGGCCGCCCTCCTCATCATCGGCGACGAGATCCTCTCCGGCCGCACCCAGGACAAGAACATCGCCCAGGTCGCCGGCTGGCTCAACCTGCAGGGGATCCGCCTCAGCGAGGTGCGGGTGGTGCCCGACGTGATCGGGCGGATCGCTTCGGCGGTGAACGCGCTCAGGGCCGATCACGATTATCTGTTCACCACCGGCGGCATCGGCCCCACCCATGACGACATCACCGTCGACGCCATCGCCCACGCGCTCGGGGTGCCGGTCGTCGTCCATCCCCGGGCCCGGGCGATTCTCGAAGATTATTACGCCACGCGCGGCGGCCTCAACGAGGGGCGGCTGAGGATGGCCCGGGTGCCGGAGGGCGCGGAGCTGATCGAGAACAAGATGTCGGGAGCGCCCGGCATCCGCCGCGGCAACCTCTTCATCCTCGCCGGCGTGCCGCACATCGCCGTCCAGATGCTGGAATCCCTGACGGGGACGATCCAGGGCGGGCGGCCTTTGCTTTCCTGCACGATCGGCTGCTGGACCGCGGAAAGCGAGGTGGCGCAGCTTCTGGCCGAAGTCGAGCGCGCGCATCCGGGCTGCCAGATCGGCTCCTACCCCTTCTTCCGGGAGGGCCGGGTCGGGGCGAACTTCGTCGTCCGCTCGACCGACAGCGTCGCGCTTGCGGCCTGCGAGACGAGCCTGGTGGCCCGTCTCGAGGACGCGGGACGCGACGTGGTTCGCGAGGGGATCTAGCCCTTCCAGCCCCCGGCCTGAAGCGCCGACTGGAAGGCGATCGCTTCGCCGGCGATCTTGTCCGCCTTGTCGACGCCGTTGATGATCCTTCGCGCCGCTTGATATTGGGCGCGGCTCGACGCGCCGCTGCGGGCGACGTGGCGGGCAAGCGTGTGCCGGGCGCCGTCCTTGCTCGCGCAGAACCAGCCTTCCTCCATCCCCTTGACCATGATCGGCGCCGAAACCTCCGCCTTCATGGCCAGGTCGAGATTGGCGACCAGCCTGCCCCCGAGGCCGAGCTCCTTGTCCGCCCGCTCGTAATTCTTCCGCCAGGTGAGCTGGACGTAGCCGCGCCCATAATAAGGGTAATATTTGGTGAGATGGGCCTTGCGCCACGATTCGCTCAGCCAGAAGGCCTCGCGGACGGGCTGCATCGTCGCCGCCGTCTCGTGAAAGGCGGTTGCGAGCGCATAAGCGGCGAAGGACAGCGGCCACTTGGCCGCGGCCGCGGCGGCGAGGATGGCTTCGAGCCCGGCCTTCTGGTCCGGCTTCAGGGCGGCGGTGAAGAGCTGCGGCGCCCTGACCGCGGCGAAGAATTTGGCCGGATCCGCAAGGCCGATTCCACCGGCGGCCGCGGTCCCGCCGGCCAGGGCATGCTCGGTAGCGGGGTGGCCGGTTTCGGCCTCGTCCTCCGGCACTCCGAGCCGGTTCAGCAGGTCGTCGACGGCCTTCACTTCGTCCTGGGTGAATCCCTTGCCGCGTGCGCTGCGGATCGCGGTGAAAATGGGCTTGCGCATCGGGCCCCCCTTTCTCGTCGCCGCCTTTGAGCGACGCGTGAGTATGAGATCGATGGGGGCATCGATCAATCCGTTTCGAGTCCGGATCGTCGTCGCGGAAAATGTGGAGCGGGCGAAGGGAATCGAACCCTCGTCGTAAGCTTGGGAAGCTTCTGCTCTGCCATTGAGCTACGCCCGCTCGGGCCGGCCGGTATCTAGGAAAAGCGGGCGCTTTTGTCGAGCCGCTAGCGGCGAAGAGTCGCGGCGGCGCGGGCGCGGCCTGCGATTTCGGCCGAATCCACCCGCCCTTTCGGGACCAGCCACGAGCCGCCGACGCACAGCACCGGCTCGAGCTCGAGCCAGGCCGGGGCGCTGGCCTGGGTGATCCCGCCGGTCGGGCAGAAGCGCGCCTGGCCGAACGGTCCGGCCAGCGCCTTCAGCGCCGGAATTCCGCCGGAGGTCTCGGCGGGGAAGAATTTGAAGTGGGAGAGGCCGAGGTCGAGCCCGCGCATCAGGTCGGCGGCGGTGGCGATCCCGGGCAGGAAGGGGATTGCGCAATCGGTCGCGGCCCGGCCGAGCGGCTCGGTGAGGCCGGGCGAGACGATGAACTCGGCGCCGGCGGCGAGGCTTTGTTCGAGCTGGCCCGGATTGAGCACGGTTCCGGCGCCGACCACCGCGCCCTCGACCTTGCGCATCTCGGCGATGGCCGCGAGCGCGGCGGGCGTGCGCAGGGTTACTTCGAGCACCTTGAGGCCGCCGGCGACGAGGGCCGCGGCGATCGGCGCCGCGTCAGCTACGTCCTCGATCACCAGCACCGGGATGACCGGCGCCAGCCGCATGATGTCTTCGATCGTCCTCATTCCCGATGCTCCGCGGCGAAAGCGGCGGCCGCGCCGAACAGGCCCGGCTGCGCGCAGGTGATGATCTTGACCGGCATCCCGTCCATCCGCCGCTCGAAGCGGCCCTTGGCGATGAAGCGGTCGCGGAAACCGGAGCTCGGCAGGTGGCCGGCGAGGCGAAGGCCGAGCCCGCCGGCGATCACCACCGCCTGCGCCCCCTGCGCCAGGGCGATGTCGCCGGCGACCGCGCCCAGCGACCGGCAGAAACGGTCGAAGGCGGCGGCGGCGAGGCCGTCCTCGCCGGCGAGCGCCGTGGCCCACAATTGTCTCTCATCCGTGAAGCGGGCATCGACTCCGTCGATCCCGGCAAGCGCCTCGTAGAGGTTGGCGAGCCCGGGGCCGGACGCGACCCGCTCCGCCGACACCCGTCCGTAGCGAAGGCGGAGGCGGGCGAGGATTCGCTCGTCGGTCTCATCGCCCGGAGCGAAGCCGATATGACCGCCCTCGGTCTCGACGACATGATAGCGGTCGCGACGGCACAGCAGCTGGGCGACTCCGAGGCCGGTGCCGGGGCCCACCACGCTGATGACGCCTTTTTCGGGAAGCGCCCCCTCGGGGCCGCAAAGGTGGCTGAAATGCTCCTCGCCAAGCTGGGCGACGGCATGGGCGACCGCTCCGAAATCGTTGACCAGGGTGTGGCGTTCGGCGCCAAGCTCTTCGGCCAAAGCGGCCGGGCGTATCAGCCAGTCGTTGTTGGTGAGCTTCATCGCCTCGCCGTCGACGGGGCCGGCCATGGCGATCGCCGCGGCGGGCGGCAGCGGCCGGCCGATCGCCGCGCCGAACGCCCGCCAGGCGGCCGGGAAGCCGGCATGCTCGGCCACGCGGAAGGTGCATTCCTCGCCGAGCCGGACGACTCGACCGCTTTCGACCTCGGCGATGGCGAAGCGCGCGTGGGTGCCGCCGATGTCGGCCGCGACGAGCTCGGTCATGCCGCCGTCCGGCGTGCGTAAAGGCCGTAGCCCGCGATCAGCGCATCGCAGGCGGCGGGAAGGGCGAGGGCGATGTGGAGGCCGCCGAAATCGGCGACGTAGCCGGTCAGCAGCGGGATCAC
>JBEVDE010000263.1:0-4024 GCA_040514175.1 Allosphingosinicella sp.
CGGTCGCCGATTCGATCCGTCGCTTCGCGCGCGGCGCCTCCCTCTCGGGCGACGTCGCGGTGCGCCTCAAGGCCAATGCCGAGGAGCCGGTCGCCCTCACCGTCGCCGGCGCCCGCGGCCTCGGCGAGGCGGCGGTGCTGCTCTCGCTCAAGGACAATAGCGAGGAGGACCGGCTGAAGCGCCAGGTCGCCCAGGCGACCAAGATGCAGGCGGTCGGCCAGCTCGCCGGCGGGGTCGCCCACGATTTCAACAATATCCTGACCGCGATCATCGGTCATTGCGACCTGATGCTGATGCGCCACGCGCCGGGCGACAGCGACTATGACGATATCCAGCAGATCCGCTCCAACTCCAACCGCGCCGCCAGCCTGACCCGCCAGCTCCTCGCTTTTTCCCGCCAGCAGACTCTTCGCCCTCAGGTCCTTCAGCTTCCCGACGTCATCGCCGAAGTCTCGACGCTCCTGAAGAGATTGCTCGGCGAGCGGGTCAAGCTCCAGGTCAAGCACGGCCGCGGCCTCGGCGCGGTTCGCGCCGATCCCGGGCAATTGGAGCAGGTGATCGTCAATCTCGCGGTCAACGCCCGCGACGCGATGACGGTCAAGGACGACCAGAGCGTCGGCCTGCTCACCCTCCACACCTATGCCGTCTCCGCCGACGACGTCCGCCGGATGGGCAGCGAGATCTTGCCGATCGCCGATTATACGGCGCTGAGGGTCTCCGACACCGGCACCGGAATCCCGCCCCATCTCCTGCCCAAGATCTTCGAGCCCTTCTTCACCACCAAGGAAGTGGGGAAGGGGACCGGCCTCGGCCTCTCCACCGTCTACGGCATCGTCAAGCAGTCGGGCGGCTTCATCTTCGCGGAAAGCCAGCCGGGCACGGGGACGAGCTTCGTCATCTATCTTCCAGTCCACCGCGCCGAGGCGGTCAAGCCGGCGCGCAAGGGCCGCGAGCCCGCCGGCGAATTGTGGGGGACCGGAACCATTCTCCTCGTCGAGGACGAGGCGACCGTCCGCGCCGTCGCCGAGCGGGCCCTGACCCGTCACGGCTATACCGTTCTCCTCGCCGAGAATGGCGAGGCGGCGATCGAGATACTCGATCGGGAGAAACGGGTGGACCTGATGATCTCCGACGTCGTCATGCCGACGATGGACGGCCCGACCACCGCCCGCGAGGCCAGGCTTCGCCAGCCCGATCTGCCGATCCTGTTCATCTCCGGCTATGCCGAGGAGCAATTGCGCCAGTCGATCGACCTCGATCGCGTCGCCTTCCTCGCCAAGCCTTTCTCGGTCCAGAAGCTGGCCGAGGCGACGCGGGACGCGCTGGTCATGAAATGAGAAAAAATCCTCCCCTGCATTTGCAGGGGAGGGGGACCAGGCGAAGCCTGGTGGAGGGGCCTTCTGAGTCTGGAGAACCCCTCCACCCCCAGCCTTCGGCTGGCGGTCCCCCTCCCCGGCAAATGCCGGGGAGGACTTCAGCAAAAAACTTGTTTCGCAAACGATAGTTACCCCTTAAGCCCACGCCCGTGACCGCCCGCTCCATCCTCATCGTCGAAGACGAGCCGCTGATCGCGATGATGCTCGAGGATTTCCTCGATTCGCTCGGCCATACGGTCGCCGCGACCTGCGACACCGTCGCCGACGCGCTCGCCCGGGTCATCCAGGGCGGCTTCGACATCGCCATCATCGACGTCAATCTGAACGGCGAGCAGGTCTGGCCCGTCGCCGACCGTCTCGCCGCCCAGGGCGTTCCCTACATTCTCGCCACCGGCGGCCATATCGAGCCCCCGCCGGCGCAGCATGCCTCGGTGCCCGTCCTCTCCAAGCCCTTCACCCTCGACGCGATCGAACCCGCGCTCATGGAGGCGTGCTCGCGCTAGGTCCTTCCCGCCGCTTTGCGGTAGGGAGGATGGATGTGGAAACTCCTCCTCATCCCCGTTCTCCTCTATGCTGCGATCGTCGTCCTCGCTTTCGCCTTCCAGGCCCGACTCATCTTCCCGGCGGACGGCGTCGGCGGGGCCGGGCCGCTTCCTCCGGGGGCGGAGCGGCTCATCCTCGACACGCCTGACGGCAACCGCCTGCACGGGGTCCACATCCCGCCCGCGAAGGCGGGTTCCGGGACCCTGATCCTCGGCTTCGGCGGCAACGGCTGGAACGGCGAGGCCGCCGCCGCCTATCTTCACGTCCTCTTTCCGGAAGCCGATGTCGTCGCCTTCCATTACCGCGGCTATCGCCCGTCCACCGGAACGCCGGGCGCTCCGGCGCTGATCGAGGACGCGCCCCTGATCCACGACCTTGCCGTCCGCCGGGTCCGCCCCGCCCGGACCGTCGCGGTCGGCCTGAGCGTCGGCAGCGGGGTCGCCGCCAGCCTCGCGCCGCGCCGCCCGCTCGACGGCCTGATCCTGGTGACGCCGTTCGATTCGCTGGGTGAGGTCGCGGCAGGCCACTACAAATGGTTGCCGGTGCGCTGGCTGTTTCGTCACGAGATGAAGCCCGCCGAATGGCTTCGCGGCTCGCCGGTGCCGACTGCGATCATTGCCGCCGAGCGCGACGCCCTGATTCCCGCGCCCCGCACCGAGGCCCTGCGCCGAGCGGCCGGCCGCTTGGTCTACGACCGGACGATCCTAGCTGCCGGCCACAACGACATATACGACCGCCCCGAATTCCGGGCCGCAATGCGCGAGGCGCTCCGCCGAGTCGGCGGCTAGCGGAAAGCGGGAGCATCCGGCGCCTCTCCTCGCCGGCCGCAGGCCAATCATTTTTTCAACGCAACGACGCAACGATGCCGCGGCTGTCCCCGATGCCATGCGATCTTACAGCTGCGGCGAAGCGCTGACCTTGGTCGGCGGAGAAATCCTGGAAAGTCTTTGTCAGCCGCAGCCTCGTAGCGTCGTTGCGTCGTAGCGTTGAAAATTGAAGGTCGCTGCGCCTTCGGCTTCGCAGGGAGGCCGACCATGTCCAACCTTGGAATTCGCGGCCGCGCCGTCCGCCTGTGCCCGTCGAAGCCCCTTTGCCCCTCGGCTAGGGAGGAAGAGGCCGTTTCGGAAGTGAGTCCGGGTCCTAGCCCATGGTCAAGGCGTCGATCGCGCCCTGGAGGATGTAGGCGGCGGCCATCTTGTCGACCAGCTCGGCGCGGCGGGCGCGGCTGGCGTCGGCGTCGAGCAGGGTCCGGGTCACCGCCTGGGTCGACCAGCGCTCGTCCCAGAGCAGGACCGGAAGGCCGAGCGGCTCGAGATTGCGGGCGAAGGCGCGGACCGACTGGGTGCGCGGCGAATCGCTGCCGTCGAGATTGAGCGGGAGGCCTACTACCAGGCCGGTGACCCGCTGCGCTTCGGCCAGCGCCCGAAGCCGCTCCAGATCCTTGCCGAACTTGCCGCGATGGAGGAGCTCGGCGGGCGTGGCGATAGTCCAGTCGGCGTCGCACAGGGCAAGGCCGATCGTCCTCGTGCCGACGTCGAGCCCGAGCAGCCGGCCGCCCTCGGGAAGGGCATCGCGAAATTCGGCGGCCGCGGCGGTGATCATTCTCCCTTCCACGCCTTCACCCGCGCCGCCGCGTCGGCGCGCAAATTGGCCCAGAAGAGGGCGTAATCGTAGACGTGGTAATTGTTGCCGGGCAGGACGTAGGGGCCGAGGTCGGGCGCGTCCTCGCCGATCAGGAGGAAGCCGCGCACGTCGCAGCGCGCCGGCACGCCCGGCGACTTGAGCTGCCCCTCGGTCAGCGCCGCGTTGGGAACGAGCGTGCCGATATTGGCGCTGGCCGCGGCCTCGCCGCCGGGAGCGCCGGTCAGCGGGTTGGTGCACAGCATCGGCGAACCCGCCCTCGATATCCCGGTCGTCCCGGCGGATTTGTCGTAGACGTCGGTGACCTGCTTGGGATCGGCCGGCTCGGCGAAGCTCTGCCAGCTGACCACGCAATTCGCCTGCTCGCGGCGCTCGCAGGCGGGGAGGCCGAGCGACGGCAGGTCGGCCGAGACTGAGATCGGCCAGCCGATCACATAAGCGGCGACGATCCTCTTCGCCTCGGG